>JBJEOD010000296.1:0-7461 GCA_051880535.1 Acutalibacteraceae bacterium
CCAAAGGGTGCAAACTCTGCTTACGGGCGAGTACGACAACAACAACGCAATTTTAACCTTCCACGCGGGCGCGGGCGGCACAGAGGCTATGGACTGGGTTTCGATGCTTGTGCGAATGTATACCCGCTGGAGCGAACGGCACGGCTTTAAGGTACAGCTGCTCGACTTCCTTGACGGCGACGAGGCAGGGCTTAAAAGCGCGGTAATGCTTATCGAGGGGGAAAACGCCTACGGTTATTTAAGGAGCGAATCGGGCGTTCATCGCCTTGTGAGGGTTTCTCCCTTTGACGCGTCGGGAAGAAGACACACCTCCTTTGCATCATTAGAGGTAATGCCCGAAATCAGCGACGATAACGACATTGAAATCCGCGAGGAGGATATTAAAATGGATGTTTTCCGCTCCTCGGGCGCGGGCGGTCAGCACATTAACAAGACCTCGTCTGCGGTACGCCTTACACATATTCCGACGGGAATTGTGGTCGCCTGTCAGAACGAGCGCAGTCAGTTCCAGAACCGCGAGCAGGCTATGAAGATGTTAAAATCCAAGTTGCTTGAAATAAAGGAGCGGGAGCACCTCGAAAAAATCGAGGATATAAAGGGTGTTCAAAAGGAAATCGCCTGGGGCTCACAGATACGCTCCTATGTATTTATGCCCTACACTATGGCAAAGGACCACCGCACGGGCTTTGAATCCGGCAATATAAACGGCGTCATGGACGGCGATCTGGACGGCTTTATCAACGCCTATTTAAAGGCTTCGTCTAAAGGAGAATTACAGAATGTTTAAGAGTGAAAAAATGAGAAGAATTATATGTGTAATGCTCGCCGCATTAACAGCGGCGGTAATGTTTGCGGGCTGCGGAAAAAACGACGCGAGAATACTTTACAACGAAAAGCTTTCAAAGTATGTCAAGCTCGGCGATTATAAGAATATCCCCGTCGATACAAAGTCGGATACATTTAAGGAGTTTTACAACGACATAATTTCCTCGGATATTTATAATAACGATTTGTATGTTCGTAAGACCGAGGGCGAGGTTGCAAACGGCGACACCGCAAATATCGACTATGAGGGCAAAAAGGACGGCGTGGCGTTCGACGGCGGCACGGCACAGGGCTATAATTTGACCATAGGCTCAGGCTCCTTTATCGACGGCTTTGAGGAAGGGCTTATCGGCAAAAAAATCGGCGATACGGTTGACCTTAACTTAACCTTCCCTGAGGATTACCAAAGCACCGACCTTGCAGGCAAGGCTGTGGTATTTACCGTTAAGATAAACTATGTTAAGACAAGCGAGGAAAGAAAGCCCGAGGACTATTATAAGGAGCTTGAGTTCGACACCCTTGACGCCTATCAGGCGGATGTTACCGAACGTGCGGCAAAGAATTATTTGCTTGATACTATAAAGGCAAATTCCGAAATCAAGTATTACCCCGAAAAGGATACCGAGACTATTTACACCGCATACTACAATATGCTCGATATGAATATTCAGAGTCAGTACGGCATTGACCTTGCGGCATATTTAAGCTACAATAATCAGACCGAGGACGATTTTAAAGCAAGCCTTACCGACGAGCAGATAAAGCCCTTAATGGAGGATCAGATGGTGCTCTACGCGGTGCTTGACAAGGAAAAGATCGGTCTCACCGACAAGGATGTTCAGTATCAGCTTGACGAAACCATGAAGGGCTATGACGGAGTGACCGAGGATAAAATTAAGGAGTTTTACGGCGAGTATTACTTTGAATACCTTGCTGTAAACGAAAAGGTTCTTGATTACCTTTATGCAAACGCGGATATTTCCTGATGATAATTAAAAAAATCAATATCGGCAGTATATCGGCTAAGGAGTATGCCGAAACCGAAAAGGCCTTCCCCGAAACCGCCGAAAAAACAAAAAATTACCGCCCCGACGACAAAAAACGTACTCTTGCGGGGCGGTTTTTGCTTAAAAAAATGATAAAAGAGCGTTATGGCAGGCAGAAGTTTACGCTTTCTTACAACGAAAACGGAAAGCCTACCCTTGATTTCTGCTTTTTTAACATTTCCCATTCGGGGGATTTTGCGGTCTGTGCGGTATCGGACTTTCCTGTCGGGGTAGATATAGAGCGAATCGGACGGTTTAAAGGGCGGGAAAAATATATGCTTTTTACCCCAAGGGAGAGCGAATATGTAAATGAGCGCGACTGTGAATACCGCTTTTACACCCTTTGGACAAGGAAAGAGGCGTACATAAAGGCAAGGGGCGGTATAATCGCCGACGCGGCGAGGGCAGAGCTGGTAACGCCTGATTTTAAGCTGAAAGATATATATGACGGCTTTAGCTTTATAACCGAAAAATTTGACGGCTATATACTGTCTGCGGTGGAGGAAAATCCGACGGCTGATTTCTAAATACGCAGTGGCGGGCATTGCCCGTCTATTGAAAAAACCTTTTATAAGAAAGCTACTGCTTATTTTTGTATTAAATATTTCTTTATAGGTTGTATTAAGAATTTTTTTGATTAAAATAAGGTTCTATTGCGAATGTTGGGGTGTTTCTGGCCCCGCAAGCCTCACGGGGGCTGTCGCGGCGAAGCCGTGACTGGGGGATATTTAGGTCCGCAAAAACCAAAATGTATCCCTCCACCGCCATTCGGCGGTCCCCCTCCCTTTAGGCAAGGGAGGCAAAATCTCACAGAACCCCAACATTAGTAATAGAACCCATTTATTATAGAGCCCTTAAACTTTCGCATAAAAACCCCGCCCCGACAGCCTTTACGGCTCGGGGCGGGGTGCTTTTAAAGCGCTTATTTTGTTTTACTTTTATTCATTGAGTATTCGTATGTCTTGTTATAATATTTTTTATAATACTTAGTGCGCTTTGAGTCAACATCATTGAGAATAGCGCCTAAGATTTTACAGCCGCTCTTTTCTAACTGCTCCTTTACCTCAGAGCATTCCTTAACGGTTACTCTGCCGGGGGTTATAACGATTGCGGCTCCGTCGCAGGCAGAGGCAATAACCGCCGCGTCGATAACCGTACCGAGAGGCGGAGAATCTATAATGATATAATCGTAAACCTCTCTTGCGGACGAAATCAGCTCTTTGAAACGCTTGGAGCCTAAAAGCTCGACGGGATTGGGCGGGAAATGACCGCTGAAAATAACGTCGAAATTGGGGTTTTGAGTGTTGTAAAGAGCTTTGTCCAGCTCTGCCTGTCCGGAAAGAAATTCGGAAAGCCCATAGAAATTCTGCGAGGCGCTGTTATGTCTTAAAAGAACCGACTTGCGCATATCGGCGTCGATTAAAAGGGTTTTCTTATCGGTTTCGGCAAGGCTTTTTGCAAGCTCAGCGGAAATTGTGCTTTTTCCCTCATTTTCTCCCGAGCTTGTAAATACAATGGACTTGATTTCAGCGCCTGAAAATAAAACGTTGGTACGCAGAGTTTTAAAGCTTTCATTGGTTAAATAATCGTTAGACGCCGAGGTGTTAAAATTAACTTTTCCTGCGCTTTTTCCAATATATAATGAATTAGTATTGCTTATAGTGTCAGTATCAACAAACATATGGCTGCCTTTCCGGCAATAAAAATTGCCTTGGTCAAAGTATTTTTGAGCTTCCGGTGTAGGCTTTGAAGGCTATTTTGATTTCGCCTTGGACTGGTTAAACGGTATATTTCCGAGAACGCTGATTCCAAGGTATTTTTCTACATCCTCCGGTCCGTTAATTTTATCGTTCAAGAAGTATATAGCACAGATGACCGAGACATAGATGAACACAGCCGCCAAAACACCTTTTAACGCATTTCCCGATACATTGGGAACAGACGGATTTTTGCTTAAATTACCCTCACGGATTATGACAACGCGGTCAATGCCGAGCAGGTCGACAAGCTTTTCCTGCGAAACCCGGCAGACCGAATCAACAATTTCCTTTGAATCATTCGCACTTGGCGTTCTTGCGGTAATTTCAAGAAATCTTGTACCTTCGGGATTGGTTACCGTTATGGCGGATTTCAGCTGGGAGTAGGTATATTTCCGATTAAGCTCGCTTGCAATCTCGTCAAGCACCGCGCGGTCAACGATAAGATTTGCATAATCCTTTGCGAGATACGAGGAAACGGATAAATCACTCGTGTTTATGGTTTGAGACTCTTTATCGGTAATATAAAGCTTGCCGGTTGAATCGTAAAGCGGGGTTACCAGCATATAGCTGTAAACCAATGAAACAATTACGCAGACGGCAAGAGCCGATAAAAATATATACCATTTACTAAAAGCAAGTGCAATTATATCCTTCACATTCAGTCTATTTGTTTTTTTATTATCGTAATTTGACATTTTTTTCTCCAAAATACTAAAATGTTATTTTTGTCGACCTAAAGTATTATATCATACCGTCGATTATTAATCAAGAGTGATTTAACAAAAAAATACGCAAACAGGTCTTAAGACAAACGCACGCTGATTTCACCCGATGAGAGGTATTCCTCACCTCCGTCGGGATATTTTACGTGGAGTCGGCAGCTTTCGTCAACTCCGAGCGCGAGAGCGGGACGTGAGCCGCCGCCCGACAGCACGGTGATTTCCCTGCCGATAACTATGCACCTTTCGCGGTAGGCTTTCAGATATCCGCGCTCACAAAGGGAGTCGTAGTATTTGAAAAAGTATTCAAGCACCCTCGACGCAAGCAGACTGCGAAGCCCCGCGCCGCGCTCCTTAAATATTGCGCCCGCGATATCCGCTATTTCGGGCGGAAAGCCGCCCTCGGGCTCATAAGCATTAAGACCGATACCTAAAACGGCGTAATCAAGCTCTCCGCTTTCAAGGTTAAGGGATGCCTCGGTCAATATGCCGCAGATTTTTTTGCCGTCAATCAGCACGTCGTTTACCCATTTGATTTCGGTTTTTCTGCCGCTTAATTCCTCCGCCGCCTCTGCTACTGCGACCGCCGCGGCGGTCGTTATAAGCGCCGCATTTTCGGCGGAAAGACGGGGCCGCAGAATAACGCTTAAATACACTCCGCTGTCGGCGGGGGAGAAAAAGCTCCGTGTAAACCTGCCCCTGCCTGCGGTCTGCTCTGCCGCCGCTAAAACCGTGCCCTCCGGCGCGCCCGCCGCGGCTTTTTCCCGAAGCAGGGCGTTAGTCGATGTGACGGTATGCTCAACCTCAATTTTAAGCCTGCCCGAAAGGGTGTTTAAGCTTTTTTCGATTTCGGCGGCGGATAATATGTCGCCGTTATCGTTTAAACGGTAGCCTCGGTTTGTGACGGCTTCAATGTCGTAGCCGTCCGCCTTCAGCGCGGAGACCGCCTTCCAGACGGCGTTTCGGCTCACCCCTAAAAGCCCTGCCGCCTCCTCGCCCGAGAGATAGCCCCCGCGTTCCCTGAGCAGAGGCAGTAAGCGTTCCTTAACGGACAAATTTATTTCCTTCTTTCACAGTATTGAAAATTTCGGGTTATTACTCCGCCGCGGTTTCAAGCGCAAGCTTTATCATATCGGTAAAGGAGTTCTGCCTTTCCTCGGCGGTGGTTGCCTCGCCTGTTATAAGCGAATCGGAGACCGTGCATATGCAGAGCGCGCGTTTGCCCGCCCTCGCGGCGTTCATATAAAGCGCCGCCGCCTCCATTTCAACCGCCAGCACACCCATTTTAGACCAAAGGGCAACCGGCTGCTGATATTCGGGAAGACCCTCGCTGTCGCCGTAAAAGCGGTCACTTGAAAGAATATTCCCCACGTGGCAGTCAAGCCCCAGTCTGTCCGCCGTGTCCGCCGCTTTGGTAAGCAGTCCGAAATCTGCTATCGGGGCAAAATCACCCGGCAGACCGAACTGCTTTGCATAAGCTGAGTCAGTGCACGCCGCCTGTCCTAAAACTATATCGCGTAGCTTAACATCGGGGCGGTAGGAGCCTGCGGAGCCGACGCGTATAATCTTTTCCACGCCGAAGAAATTGAACAGCTCATAGGAGTAAATACCCATCGAGGGCATACCCATTCCGCTTGCCATAACCGAGATTTTTTTGCCCTTGTAAAGCCCTGTATAGCCCTTTACGCCGCGGACGTCGTTTACAAGCCTCGCGTTACAGAGAAAGCTTTCGGCAATAAGCTGTGAACGGTAGGGGTCGCCCGGCATAAGCATGGTATCGGCAAAATCGCCCTTCTCAGCGTTTATATGCGGTGTTGACATATTAATTCCGCCTTTCCTTTAGCATTTTTACGGTTTGTCTCATATACTGTAACAAAATAAGGTTTAACAGGAGTGTGGATTATGGAACATAATTTTCCCTGTCCGATAACAAGCGACAAGGATTTGAATTATTACGAGGATTATTTGAAAAAATGCGGCGACAGCGGTAATGAAGCCGTGCAAATAAGAAAAAACCGAGGGGAGAGCCTGCGGATGACGGTTGAAAACGGCTCGCCGAGCGGGGAGAACGCGTTGCAGCGACTTTCGGACAAGGCCTTTATGCCCGCATATCTTAAAGCTATGATAGGAAAGCTTGTAAGGGTAGAGTCCCTTATAGGCAATTGCCTTGAAAGCAGGGTGGGAATACTGATGAGCGTAGGAGCTGATTATCTGGTGCTCAAGCTTTACAGAGGGTGCAGTACAATGATTTGCGAAGCCTCCTCGGTAAAATACATCACGGTAATTCACGACAACGACCTTAATAAGTCGGGACTGTTCTGAAAAATGTGAAATACGGTGTCTGCATAGGGCGTGCCTTTGGGCGCGCCTGCTTTTTTTAAATAGGCTTGATTGGCTGTATGTCGACAATTATCCTTTATATGATACCTTTTTTTCAGAATAAAATCAACCGTTTGAGCAAAAAAATATAAATTTTCTTTTTACAGCTCTTTCGCGCCCGAAAAGCTTTTATATTCCTCCTTAAAGCTTTTAAAAAAGCTTCTTCCCACATGCAGCCGTTCTCCGTTGCGAAGCATTACGTTATCACTGCTGTAGGAGGAAATATAGTTGAAATTAACCACATATGCCCGATTAATTTTACCGAAGCTCCTTTTAGGCAGAGCGCCGTACACCTGTGCCATTGTTTTATGACAGCGGATTTTTTTATCCCTGAGACTTATAAAGCAGTTCTTATTATCCGCTTCAAGGTACAGTATTTCGCCCGTGTTCAGGCAGAAGGTGTCGTAGCCGTCCTTGACCCAAAGCGGTCGGTTTTCGGAGCAGGCTTTAAAATAATCGTCGAGCGCGGAAAACAGAATGTCCTTATTCAGCGGCTTAAGCAAAAAACGGTGGGGATTAACCTCAAACGAGTCAAAAACAAAGCCTGTGTATGCGCTTAAAAAAATTATTGCGCAGGATGGGCTTTTTTTGCGAAGAATTTTCGCCGTTTCAAGTCCGTTAATGCCGCGCAAATTATAATCAAGTATGAAAAGCGGATATTCCGAGGCGTTTAACAACAGACCTGCTCCCGAGCAGTATTCCTCGACCAGAAGCTCAATACCCCTGAGATTT
>JBJEOD010000297.1:0-1689 GCA_051880535.1 Acutalibacteraceae bacterium
AGAGATAGGTATGTAAACATTCCGCCCAATAAACCAACCATTATACCCACAAACAGAACAAGGTATGCGGCTGTTCCCGCTTTGGAGCGGGACTTATTCTTCTTAGCGTCATAGAAATAGCCGCGGAATATCTCGGTCATTTGCTTTTTCAAAAGAACCCTCAGCATACTTCTCCCTCCAGTTCGAGGAATACTTCCTCTAAAGAGTCGTCGCCCTTGACCTCATCCATTGTACCCGAGCGGACGAGCTTTCCGCCCTTGATAATTGCCACCTTGTCGCAGAGCTTTTCGGCGACCTCAAGCACATGGGTGGAGAAGAAGATAGCTCCGCCCCCGTCGCAGACCTCACGCATCATTCCCTTAAGAAGATGAGAGGCTTTGGGGTCAAGCCCCACAAAGGGTTCGTCCATAATAATAAGCTTAGGACTATGAAGCCACGCCGCAATAATAGCCAGCTTTTGCTTCATACCGTGGGAATAGGCGGCGATGGGTTGGGCTAAATCGGCTGTCAGCCCGAAAAGCTCCGAATATTTGCGGATACGCTCCTTGCGGTCCGCGGCACTAACCCCGAAAACATCAGCGATGAAATTAAGATACTTTATACCGCTCATATAGTCGTACAAATCGGGGTTATCGGGGATATAGGCAATATCCCGTTTGCAGTCCAGCGGCGCGGTACGAACAGATTTCCCGTCAATCAAAATCTCTCCCTCGTCAAACTGCAGAATTCCCACTACTGATTTCAGCGTTGTGGTTTTGCCCGCCCCGTTGTGACCGATAAAGCCATAGATTTCACCCGGCTTAATATGTAAGCTCAGATCGTCCACGGCCTTCTTGTCGCCGTAGGTTTTTGTCAGATGTTCGATTTTAAGCATTTTACTTTCCTCCGATTATTTTTTATATTTTACAAGATTATTCTGAATTTTTATAGATGTTTTTTATATAAATATGTGTCGTTTTTTTAGGTATAAATTTTAAAATAAAGCGGATATGCCAATCGGGGCACAGCCGCTTTGCTCTGCAAAAACGAATTTGTTATTGTCTCAATTCTCTTAATAACTCTTCTGCAGTTGTCCCAAAGAGTTTTGCCAGTGCAGAGAGATTTGAAGTACTGGGATCAGAAGCACCGCTTTCCCATTTTGAAACGGCCTGTCTGCTGACACCAAGAGCTTCAGCTACAAACTCCTGAGTCATTTTACACTCCAATCGGTGGCGCTTTATGACCTGCCCAAGAGATTTTGCAATCTCCGATTTTTCCTTTCTTGCAGTTTCTGATTTGAGATATTTCCGCAATGCCTTTATCAAGAGGTATATTAGGTATATCAATGCCAAAATTATTGCAATATAAACAGGAAACACAAGTAAAATAGGTAATCTAAAAAACATAATTTTATCCTCCTTTTTACTGTGATTATACCAATTCTTCTTCAGTTGCTCTACCAACTATCGCGCAACTTTGTGGTTACAAGGCAATTTTTACAGAAAAAATCCCGATTTATACATTAAATCCATCAATAAAACCGGAATATATTGAATCACTTTCTCAAATACTTTGCTGTTATGGTTGTACCGTTTTCTATCATTTCTCTCGGTGTTCCCGTAAATACAACCTCACCGCCTTTTGTACCGCCGTCTGGTCCGATGTCAATAATATAGTCGGCAAGCTTCATAACATCGGTGTTATGTTCAA
>JBJEOD010000298.1:0-7376 GCA_051880535.1 Acutalibacteraceae bacterium
CAGTTTTTCCACATTTTAGGCTCTGTTGACCAGCAGAGAGGCTGCTGTGAGGTGGACGGCGGAAAGTATGAAATCACCCTTTACACCTCCTGCTGTAACGCCGACAAGGGCATATATTACTACACCACCTACGAAAATCACCAAATAACCGCGGTTGATATGCACAGAGAAAACCTTGACGGCGATAGCCTTTCGCGCTATCCCCTTATTACAGGCGAGCAGATTAAAATGCAGAATTAATCCTTAAAGCGGCGGAGCAGGGTAAGGTTTCAAAACGATTACAATAATTACAATTTTGTTAAAAAGCTTGCCAAAATTTTGCTTGTATGTTATAATAATTTAGGTATTTATTATAATCCATCAGCTTTAAGGGGCGTTCATCTTGAAAAGAAAAATACTCCGCGCGGCAACAGGCTTTTTATACCTTTTTCTGAATTTATTTTTAATCATAATCTGCGCCCTTGTACCCTTTTACTACTCGGTAATCGCGCTTACCCAGCCGCAGACCGTCACAACCATAATCCAGAATATCGATTATAAGGAATTGGTGAAAAGCACCCCCGCTGTCGAGACAACGCTTAAAAAATACGGCATTGATTATAAAAAAGCCGACGAAATAATGAAAAGCAAGGAAACGGGCAAGCTTATTGAGCTTTACACCGACGAGGCGACCGAAATACTTTTAAGCATACCCGATAACCGTAAATTCGACTCGTCGCTCGTAAAGGAGCTTGTAGATGATAATATCGACGAGGTTCTGACCGTCGCAAAGGAAACCTCAGATTTGAAATTCAACGAGAGCCGGGTCAAGACAGCCGTAAACCAGTATATCGCCGAAAATGAAAGCGAGCTTGAAGCGGTCGCCCCCGTTTTAGAGCAGGCGCGCACCGTTATAAAGCAAATCAAGCTGTCAAAAATAGTGGCGCGAACCCTGTCCCTGCCATTTATAATAATTTTTACGGCGTTTATGCTGGCGGTAGCCTTGCTTATTTTCCTTATAAAACGGCGAAGCTTTAACGGCTTACTGTTTTTAGGGCTGGATTTTACGGCCGTAAGCCTTGCTTTAGGACTGACAATTTATTTCTGCAAAAGCAGCTTTGTAACCTCGTTAGCCCTCAAAATGTCCGACTTCGGGGTGTCGATTATCGAATCGGCGGTGTCGGTCTGTACGGACAGAATTATTATTGCGCTGATTATCTCGGCGGTGCTTGCGGTCTTGGGCTTTATGTTTTTCGCCGCCCTGCGTTACCTTAACAGCAGTCCGCCGAAAATTGCCGATACATCTGACGGAATAGCCGCTCCCTGCGGCGCGGAGCCGTAAAAATCACATTAAAAAACCGCCCTTCTCGGTTTAAACCGAGAAGGGCGGAATCATTTTATATATTACATTTTAGCAAGGTTTGCTTTGAGGTTGTCAAGCTGTTCGCGAAGCTCCTTAGGCAGCTTGTCGCCGAACTTCTTGTAATGCTCTTCGATTTCCTCGGCTTCCTTGGTCCAAACGTCCTTGTCAACCTTTAAGATGCTCTTTAAGGTGTCGAGATCCATATCAAGGTCGGTAAGGTCGATGTCCTCAGGCTTCGGAACATAGCCGATAGCGGTCTCCTCCGCGTCAGCCTTGCCCTCGCAACGGTCGATTATCCAGTTAAGGACGCGCATATTGTCGCCGAAGCCGGGCCAGATGAAGTTGCCCTCATCATCGGTGCGGAACCAGTTGACGTTGAAGATCTTAGGAGCCTTGTCGCCAAGCTTTACGCCCATATCGAGCCAGTGCTGGAAGTAGTCACCCATATTGTAGCCGCAGAAGGGCAGCATAGCCATCGGGTCGCGGCGAACAACGCCAACAGCGCCCGCGGCGGCGGCTGTGGTCTCGGACGCCATAGCAGAGCCTATGAACACGCCGTTAACCCAATCCTTTGACTGATATACAAGCGGAGCACACTTAGCGCGGCGGCCGCCGAAGATGATAGCCGAAATCGGCACACCCTCGCCCTTGTCAAACTCGTCGGAGATGCAGGGGCAGTTCTTGGCGGGAGCGGTGAATCTGGAGTTCGGGTGCGCGGCATAGGTCGACTTGTCCGCCTTGTTGAACTTGGAAGCATCCCACTTGTTGCCCTTCCAGTCAAGCGCGTTCTGCGGAAGATCCTTATTAAGTCCCTCCCACCAAACGGTGTTATCGTCAAGGTTAAGCGCAACGTTGGTGAAAATTGTATTCTTCTTTGTGCTCTCGAGAGCATTGAAGTTGGAGTGAGCATTGGTTCCGGGCGCTACGCCGAAGAAGCCGTTTTCGGGGTTGATGGCGTAGAGACGGCCGTCGGGTCCTATCTTCATCCAGGAAATATCGTCGCCGACAGTCCAGATCTTGTAGCCCTTCTTACGGAGATACTCGGGCGGAATGAGCATTGCAAGGTTGGTCTTGCCGCAGGCGGACGGGAAGGCAGCAGCTACATACTTAACCTCGCCCTGCGGGTTCTGGAGCCCTAAGATGAGCATATGCTCAGCCATCCAGCCCTCTTTCCAGCCCTGATAGGAGGCAATTCTGAGAGCGAAGCACTTTTTACCTAAAAGCACGTTACCGCCGTAAGCGGAGTTAACCGAAATAATGGTGTTATCCTCGGGGAAGTGGCAGATGTACCTGTTCTCGGGGTCAACGTTGCATTTAGCGTGGAGACCGCGAACCCAGTCGTTGCTGTCGCCCAACACCTCGAGCACCTTAGCGCCGATACGGGTCATAATTGCCATATTAAGAACAACGTAAATAGAATCGGTTACCTCGATACCGATTTTAGCAATCGGAGAGCCGATCGGTCCCATGGAATAGGGGATAATATACATTGTACGTCCCTTATAAGTCCCGCGCGCAATATTGTAAAGCTTCTCGTACATCTCCTGCGGGTCGCACCAGTTATTTGTAGGACCTGCTTCTTCCTTTGTCTTTGCGCAGATGAAGGTTCTGTCCTCAACGCGAGCTACGTCGTTAGGCAGGGTTCTGTGAAGATAGCAGCCCGGAAGCTTTTCCTCGTTAAGCTTAATCATTTCGCCTGTCTCAACAGCTTCCTTGCGAAGACCCTCTAACTGTTCCTCGCTGCCGTCAATCCAGACAACCTTATCAGGATTTACAAGCTCCTTGACTTCGTCAAGCCACTTTAAAACCGTTTTATTGTTGGTCATTTTGGTATCCCCTTTTCAAAAGTTCAAATTTTTGCCTTATACATTATAACGCATTGAAAAAAGAAATGCAAGAAGATTGTAAAAAAATTAACAATATCTTAAACTTTTCGCAATTTCCCTTATTAAATTAAGTATTAACGATATTTTCACGTTTATAATAATATTGACATAAAGACAAAAAAGTTTTAAACTGTATATATTAAAGGATAAGGATTGAAAAATATGGTTGACGGTTTTATAAAGGTTGCCGCGGGCGTACCGGAGTGCACCGTGGCGGACGTTTCGGCTAACACAAAAGAAATTAAAAGGCTTATAAGCAAGGCGGACGAATTAAAAATAAATCTGCTTGTCCTGCCCGAGCTTTGCATTACGGGCTACACCTGCGGGGATCTGTTTTTTTCGGAGACACTGCTTGGCGCGGCGAAAAAGGCGCTTAAGGAAATTGCCGAATACACCGTGGGCAAATATCCTGTAGTTATTGTCGGCGTGCCCCTTTTATATGCTTCAAAGCTCTTTAACTGCGCGGCGGTAATATCTGGCGGAAAAATTCTCGGCATTGTGCCGAAGACCTATATGCCCAATTACGCCGAGTTTTATGAGCAAAGGCAGTTTTCCTCGGGCGTTTTAGCCGGAAAGGACGCGACCCTTAATATATGCGGAATGACGGCACCCTTTGGCACCGAGCTTATATTCGCGCACAACGAAATGATTGAATACACCTTCGGCATTGAAATATGCGAGGATTTATGGGCGGCGGCACCTCCCTCCGAAAGGCTTTGCAGAGGGGGAGCCAATATTATTGTAAACCCCTCCGCCTCGAACGAGGTAATAGGCAAGGCGGAATACCGCGCCTCGCTTATTTCCTCAACCTCCGCAAGGCTTTTATGCGGGTATATTTACTCTTCTTCGGGCAGCGGCGAATCCACGCAGGACTTGGTATATTCAGGTCATTGCCTTATCTGTGAAAACGGCACGACCCTTGCGGAAAGCGCACCCTTTGAGGAACGTGAGCTTACAATAACCGAGATAGACCTTAAAAAACTTGCGGGCGAGCGCCACAAAAACACAAGCTTTGAGCCGCTTTGCGGGCTTAAAACAGTTACCTTTGAACAGAAAAAAATCACAACCGAAATAACCCGCAGTATTGCCAAAAACCCCTTTGTTTCCACCGACAGTGCAGACATTAACAGCCGTGCCGAGGCGATACTCCGCATACAGTCCTACGGGCTTAAAAAGCGGCTTGCCCACACACGGGCGAAAACCGCTGTAATTGGCATTTCTGGCGGGCTTGACAGCACCTTAGCGCTCCTTGTTTCTGTCCGTGCAATGAAGCTTTTAAGCAGACCTTTAAGCGATATTGTTGCGGTTACTATGCCCTGCTTCGGCACGACAACCCGCACCCGCTCCAATTCAGAAAAGCTCTGCCGCCTTTTAGGGGTCACCTTTAAGGAGGTAAACATCACCAATGCGGTAAATCAGCATTTTTCGGATATAGGGCAAAGTCCCGACTGCCTTGACGTAACCTACGAAAATTCGCAGGCGCGGGAGCGCACACAGGTGCTTATGGACATTGCCAACAAAACGGGCGGTATGGTTATAGGCACTGGCGATTTGTCCGAGCTTGCCCTCGGCTGGGCGACCTATAACGGAGACCATATGTCTATGTACGCAGTCAATTCTTCTGTACCCAAAACCCTTGTGCGGTATATTATCCGCCACGAAGCCGAAAGCGCAGATAATGAGCTTAAGGCGGTGCTTTCAGACATTCTTGACACCCCCGTTTCCCCCGAACTGCTCCCCGCCGACGAAAAGGGCGAGATAGCCCAGAAGACCGAGGATTTAGTAGGTCCCTACGAGCTGCACGACTTCTTCCTTTACCATATTCTGCGTAACGGCGAGTCGCCCAAAAAAATCTACCGCTTAAGCCTTATCGCATTTAACGGCGACTATGATAAAGAGACAATTAAGCACTGGCTTACCGTGTTTATAAAACGCTTTTTTGCACAGCAGTTCAAGCGCTCCTGCCTGCCCGACGGTCCGAAGGTCGGCTCTGTCACCCTCTCGCCCCGCGGCGACTGGCGTATGCCGTCCGACGCGTCTGCCGCGAGCTGGCTTAAGGAGCTTGAGGAAATTTAATAGATCTAACCTGTTTTAAGATATAAGACGGATGACAGACGGTCGCCCCTACTGCAGTTAAATTAATCTCTGCCGAGACAGGCATTCCCCGTTCGTTATTTTTCATTATTCATTAATAAAGACTGCCTCACCGAGACAGTCTTTTTAATTTATTATTTAATCAGGTGCGTCCAGCCGTATTTATCCTCGGTCTTTCCCCACTGAATACCCGTAAGGGTGTCGTAAAGGTGATGGGTGACCTTGCCGATTTCGCCGTTATTAATCGTGTACTTAACGTCTTTATAGCACAACTCGCCTATCGGGGAGACAACCGCCGCGGTGCCGCAGCCCCATGCCTCTTCAAGCTTGCCGTTCTTAAGCGCCTCGCCCAGCTCTTCAACGCTTAAAAGCCGCTCGCTTACAGTGTAGCCCTCGTCCTTTAAAACCTCAATGCAGGACTTGCGGGTAATACCCGGGAGAATCGAGCCTGTAAGCTTAGGGGTGACAATTTCGCCGTCGATTTTGAACATAACGTTCATAGCCCCAACCTCTTCAATGTACTTGCGCTCAACGCCGTCAAGCCACAGCACCTGTGAGTAGCCCTTTTTCTCGGCACGCTCACCCGCGCGGTTGCTCGCCGCGTAGTTACCGCCGCACTTAGCGTAGCCCGTGCCGCCCCTTACCGCGCGCACGTCCTCGTCCTCAATCATAATCTTAACGGGGTTAATGCCCTCGGCATAGTAGCTGCCCACGGGCGAAGCAATTATAACAAATTTCGCGTTATGTACGGCGTGAACACCCAAATTTTCATCATTTCCGAACATATAGGGACGGATATACAGCGAGGTTCCCTCAGCCGACGGGGTCCAGTCCTGCTCAACGCCCACAAAGGTATCCAGAATCTGCATCGCGTCCTCCTCGGGTATCTGCGGCAGACAAAGCCTTTCGGCGGAGTTGTTCATACGGCGGATGTTCTCTATCGGGCGGAAAAGCTGAACCCTGCCGTCCCTGCGGCGGTAAGCCTTCAGACCCTCAAAAATCTCCGAGCCGTAATGAAGCACGGTAGACGCGGGGTGGAGCGAAATATTCCCGAACGGTACGATTCTCGCGTCGTGCCAGCCCTTATCCGCCGAGTAATCCATAATAAACATATGGTCGGTAAATATTTTGCCGAAGCCCAGTGTGCTGCTGTCAGGCTTTTCCTTCGGAGCAGTAGTTTTTGTAATCTTGATTTCCATTTATAATTCTCTCCTTTTGCGAAAACTCGCACACAGTTTCGGGTTTTGCAATCCGTTATATTATATAATACCGCGCCGCTCCCGATTTTTCAAGGCTTTAAAGCGTAAAACTTTTATTTTTTCAAAATATTTTTTAAAACCCAAACAGAATCCCTTTATTTTGCTCTGTTTCCGAACGCGAAAAGCTTGATTATCACAAAGGTAATCGGTGCTCCCGCCGCGGTTGCAAGCACCGTAGCCCAGAACTGATTGAGCTGCATTACATTAATTGTAAGCAGACTAACCAAAGTGTAAATAACAAAGTTGGGAACATACGAAAGCAGAAATCTTAAGTACCGCCTTAAATTAAGCCGATTTTTGAAAACGATTATGCTGTTTAAGATGTAATTAATCGTGAGCGATACAAAATAGCCTATGTATGCGGCGATATTTTCCTGTATTTTCAAATGCGCCAGCCACGAAAAAAACGCGGTGTTAAAGGTATTAACAATTCCGATCAGACAGTAGCCGATAAACTTTTTGCTTAAAAACGTTCGTTTAAATTCTGTTAAAAGCCTTCGCACCTACCTGCCCTCTTTCCGTTTTATGATTAATTAATACTACCATAAAAATGTTCAAAAGACAAGTAAATAATTAATACGGCATAAAAAATCCGACCTGCGTCGGATTTCAGATTACTGCCTATTTATTTTTACCTTGGATTTTTCAAATGTCGGTACCTTTATATTTCCGCTTTGTAGCCATTCCTCCGCGGATATGTCTTTCCTGCTTGTTTTTCTCCAGCACCTGCTTAACCCTGCGGTAAAGCTGAGGATTTTCGTGCATTAAGCGTTCTGTAACGTCCTTGTGTACGGT
>JBJEOD010000299.1:0-7333 GCA_051880535.1 Acutalibacteraceae bacterium
TGAGAATGGAAATTGCGTTGTTTCTTGTGATGGGCTTTATTGCCTGTGTGTATTTTTCAGCCGGGCGAAAGAGCACGCCGCTTCACAGGACTTTTTCTGTATTGCTGGTCGTTGTGCTGATCCATTTAGGTTTAGACGGCGTTACTGTCTACACAGTGCATCATTTAGAGACCGTGCCGAGACTTTTGAACGACGCTGTTCACAGGCTGTTTTTGGGCAGTATGGTGCTGGTGATATATCTGTTCTATCAGTACATCGCCATTCTGGTGGAGGAGGAGACGGGGAAACCGCGGCGTCTGGACCTGGTCGCAAGGATTTTTCTTGCTGTAGCGGAGCTGGGCAATTTTCTGCTGCCTATTTCCTATACGGTGACCCCTGAGGGAAATTATTCCTCCGGACCGTATATGCTGGTACCCTATGGGGCGGTTGCCTTTTATCTTCTGCTATGTGCCGTACTTTTGGCTGTAAACAGTAAGCAAATTGACCGTAAAAAGAAGCGTGCCATCGGTTCAGCCCTGCTCATTGAGGTTACTGTATGTGCCTTGCAGGGACTTAACCACAATTGGCTTATCAGCGGAATGGGAATTGTACTGATGACGCTTTCGTTCTATCTCACCCTCGAAAACCCCGATATTTTAAGAGCGGAGCTTACGGAGCAGAAAATGTCTATGCTGTATTTAAAAAGTCAGGTCAACCCACATTTCTTATATAATACCTTGGATACCATTCGCATTCAGGCTCAGCTTAACGGGGATAAAAAGGTTGCCGATTTGCTTATGCGATTGGTGGACTTTTTCCGCCTCAGCGTAAAGGTTGACAGGCAGATGGTAGCGCTGGACGATGAATTGGAGCTACTGGAGGCATATATGGAGCTGATGTGCTATCGCTATCCTGAGCTTAATTGCGAATATGATATAGACCCCGATTTAGGCGGCGTTCAGGTTCCCAATTTTATTTTGCAGCCTATCGTTGAAAACAGCCTTTTGCACGGGCTTAAAAATAAGAGCTACCGAGGAACGGTGCGTATTTCGGCCAAAGATACGGCGGACGGAAAAATGGAGATTCTCGTTTGTGATACAGGAAGCGGGTTTGCTAAGGGTAAGAAAGCGGAAATAGATCAGATGCTTCTTACCTATGCCAAGCATCCTGCAAAGTTAGAGGGAAACAGTATCGGTATTCTGAATGTGCAGAAACGCATCAAGCTGTTATGCGGGCGAGAATACGGGCTAACATACACAGAGAATCCTACAGGCGGCGTGACTGCTCATTTGCGTTTGCCTTTGAATGAGGAGACCCAAAAATGAAGAAACTGCGTGTACTTTTGGTGGATGACGAGATTATGATTCGCGAGGGCTTTAAACGGCTTTTCGACTGGGAAGCTCACGACTGCGAGGTGGTGGGCGAGGCCGCAGACGGTATGGAGGCGCTTACACAGATCGACACTCTCCACCCTGATATTGTAATAATGGATATCAACATTCCTATTATGAACGGATTAAAGGTTATATCTTTAAGCCGAATCAAGCACCCTAAAATTGCTTTTGTTATTGTTTCGGGCTATGATGATTTTTCCTACTGCCGCGAAGCCTTGCGTCTGCAAATTACCGACTATATCCTGAAGCCTGTAAACTACGAGGAGTTCGGAACCTGTATTGATAATCTGAAAATCTCTTTATTTGAACAGCGGGTATCGTCTGCGGAGGAATCGGAGAAGCAGGAAGAACGAACCATTACGGGCATCACTAGATATTTACAGGAGCATTTGGCTGAGGATTTGAGCCTTTCTGTTTTAGCGGAGGAGTTTCACCTGAATCCCCAGTATATCAGCCAGCTGTTTAAGAATGAAATTGGTGTCAACTTTCTTTCCTATCTTACCAACATTCGTATGGAAAAGGCGAAAAAGCTCTTGCTTTCCACATCTCTTTCGGTTGCCGAGGTGGCGGAAAAGTCGGGATATGGTGATTATCGGGTCTTCACCAAGGTATTTAAGAAGTCAGAGGGCATCACGCCTTCCCAGTATCGGCGGGATTTTTTGGAGGAAACGGGGACAAGCAAAATTTAAGGATATTATAATTGAAATGAGTATGGTATTATGAAATTGTTTGAACAATTTTTTGAAAATAACAGTACAAGATATTGCGATTGCTCTGAACCCGAAAGCTTGCCGGGAGTAAAAAAGAAATCCTTTGTTTTGCCCTTTCGCGGCGGAGAAATCTGGTTTGAACATCTGGACGGAATGTACCAGTATACAGATTTAGTTCTTGAAAAGCTTAAAAACGACAGCCACATCTTTCTTTTACCGTCCAAGCCTTCGCAGATCGGCTTTGTTTTAGATGAAACGCTTATTACAAAAGCAATAGTTGAGAAAATAGTAAAACTGCTGTGTGACGAGCGAAAAGGATTTATGCGAGTGTGCTTTATAGGAACGGACAGAAAAATCCAACAAATGTTTCGCGGTGCGCTCAAAGATAAAAGCTGTTTTGCCTTTTCTTTTATTAATGATTTTGAAAAGGCAAAGGAATGGCTGGTATCAGAATAAGCTGCCGTTGTCATAACTTCAAATCCACCGTGTATGGGAATCCCCGATACGGTGGATTTTCGATTTCTATAAAACTGACACAATCTTCTAAAAAAACAGACTATTGAAAAGGTAAGATAACTTGTAAAATAATGATGTAAGCTAAAAACAAGGAGTTTGATAAAAAATGAGAAAATTAAGTAAAATTTTATGGGGTATAGCGCTTATCGCTATCGGCGGTATCTTCGCTTTGAACGCTTTTGGGGTAACCGACATCGAGCTTTTCTTTGACGGCTGGTGGACGCTGTTTATCATCGTTCCCTGTTTCATCGGAATTTTCAGCGAAAGAGAAAAGACCGGCAATATCATAGGGCTTTTAATCGGTGTATTTTTACTGCTTTGCTGTCAGAATGTCTTGGGCTTTGATATGCTTTGGAAGCTGGCTTTCCCTGCGATTATCGTCATCATCGGTTTAAAGCTCATTTTCGGGGCAGTTTTCGGTGACAAAGCAATAAAATTACTGGAAAGCTCAAAGCAAAACGGTGACAGTATTAAAATCGGCTGTGCAACCTTTTCGGGTCAGGATATGAATTTTGACGGCGAACCATTTAACGGTGCCGAGCTTACGGCGGTTTTCGGCGGTGTAAAGTGCGACCTGCGACACGCAATTATCGAAAAAGACTGCGCTGTTACCGCAACGGCGGTTTTCGGCGGAATTGATATTTTCGTACCCGATTATGTAAATGTCAAGGTTAACTCAAATTCCATTTTCGGCGGAGTTTCCGACAAGAATCACCGTCCGACCGTTCAGGGGGCTGTCACCCTATACATCAACGCGACCTGTATGTTCGGGGGTGTTGAAATCAAATGAATTCGGTTCAAAAAGTAATTAAATATCTCGCCCTTGCATTTGCAATATTCTTGAGCGTCAGCATCATCGGCGGAATAATAACAGGACTTACCGGTGTTTCGTATATCCTTTCAGGCAGGAACAATGAAGCTGTCGGCGAAATGCAGGTCTATCCGATTGACGATAATATTTCCTCTCTTTCGCTTAGTCTCAGCGGAGCAAAGCTTAAAATAAAAACCGCCGACAAATTCTCGGTTGAAAGCAATCATAATTATATTTCCGTAAAGTCGGAGGGCGGTCAGCTTTGTATTAACGAAACAAAAAAGCTGTTTTCGGTTTATCCGAAAGGTGTAACGGTCATATTGAATATTCCCGAGGGATTTGTTTTTGATGATGCAACCGTTGAGACAGGCGCGGGCAAGGTTGAAATTAATGCTCTTTCTGCGGACATTTTAAAGCTCTCCCTCGGTGCAGGCGAAGCGGAAATAGTAAATCTGACGGCGAACTCCCGCGCCGATATTGACGGCGGTGCAGGTAAGCTTAATATAGATGGCGGACGGCTTTGCAATTTGAAACTTGATATGGGAGTAGGGGAGCTTACGCTTAAAAGCCGTATCGAGGGACAAAGCCGACTTGATTACGGAATCGGCGAAACTAAGCTCACCCTTTTAGGAAACCGTGAGGACTACAAAATAGAAATTGATAAAGGCATCGGTGAAGCAAGAGTCGCAGGAGAAAGTATGCGGGACGATTCGGTATACGGTGCAGGCGAAAACAGAATTGAAATCGACGGCGGTATCGGAGCAATAAACATTGAATTTTCTGAGGACGAAATCGTGACAGCGTTTTAAGAAAATTGGCATAAGCTATTTCCGAAAAACTGAAGGTTATAAACCTGCAGCTTCCGCAAAGGAAAGCCACAAAAAGTGAAATAATTTTTTTTGGTTTTTTGTAACGAAACTTAGCAGAAATATCGGTGAAAGGATCTTAGAGGTATATGGGAAAAACCATTACAGATGCTTTAAGAAAATAAAAGAAAATTTTCGGCAGTAAAAAATTATGGCGTTCTCTTGAAATTTTCCCCCGCTGACGTGGGCGGTTTCCTTCGTCACTCCATGACATCTCCCCACACTGTGGGAGCCCTTTAGGCAAGGGAGGCTTTGGGTGACTGAAAAGCACCGTAACCTATGTAATCGTATAGGCTACGGTGCTTTTGTTTTTGATATTAATCTTCCTCCAACAGCTTGGAAGGAGGAATGTTTAATACTTGGGCGATTTTAAATAAGGTTTCGAGCGATATTCCGCAAACCATACCCGGTCCTTCAACTTGACCTAAAAAATTGACGCTTTTGTCAATCATTTCTGCAAATACTTCTTGAGTATAACCAGCTTTCTTTCTGTAATATGCAATTTTCAAGCCGAGTGCTATATAGCGTTCAGAAAATTCAGTATTCAATTCATCGCCTCCTATATTATTTTATCAGTAAAGGCTACAAATTATTATACGACCAAATCAGATAATTATTTACTTTAAGTGTATAATGATGTATAATGAGTGAAAGATTATTTACTTTAAGTGTGGGAATGTTGATGAAAGAAAGAACTTGTTGCTTTTTAGGTCATAGAAGAATAAACGAAACCGAAGAACTGAAAACTCAATTATGCGAAGTCATTGAAAACCTGATTTTGAACGAAAACATTGATACCTTTCTTTTCGGGAGTAAAAGCAGTTTTAATGACCTCTGCCACGAACTCGTGACCGAAATAAAAGAAAAATACCCCCACATAAAACGGGTTTATGTGAGAGCGGAATATCCTTATATTGATGAAAGCTATAAGGCATACCTTTTGGAAGATTATGAGGACACCTATTACCCGAATAAAATAATCGGAGCAGGCAAAGCTACCTATGTGGAACGCAACTGTGAAATGATAAATAACAGCCGTTTTTGCATTGTTTATTATGATGAACTCCACGCACCGACAAAACGCAAAAGCGGCACCAAAATCGCCCTCAGCTACGCAGTCAAGCGCAAAAAGGAGATTATAAAATTTCCGAAAACTTAAGGGGCGCGGGATAACCGTTAAACATCAAAAAAGATTGACAAAGACGGCTTTTCGTCATATAATTAATTGTATAAACCCCGTTTAAACGTGAGAGCAAAGGGCAGCGCATACCGTTCCTTCGCAATTCACCCTTTTGCGTTTCGGTTTAGCGGGGATTTTTGTTTAAAAAAGGGGGAAATCATATGCAGGAAGAAATTTTCGAGCTTATTGAGGGGAAGAAGTACGCCCGATTGCGAGAATTGCTTTCGGATATGAACCCCGCCGATATTGCCCAGATTTTAGAAGAGATTCCTGAAAAGGAGCTGCCCGTAATTTTTCGCATACTCCCAAAGGAGCTTGCCGCCGAGGTTTTCGTTGAAATGGATTCCGAAATGCAGCAGCTGCTTATCGAGGCCTTCAGCGATCGGGAGCTGCGCGAGGTTATGGACGAGCTTTTTATGGACGATACGGTTGATATTATCGATGAAATGCCCGCGACCGTCGCAAAGCGTATACTTCGACAGACCGATGCGAATACCCGCAAGATGATAAATCAGCTTTTGGCATACCCCGACGACAGCGCGGGTAGCATTATGACCACCGAGTATGTCGATTTGAAAAAGACTATGACGGTAGACGAGGCGTTTGACCGTATCCGCGAGGTAGGTCTCGATACCGAGACAATTTACACCTGCTATGTTATCGACGCGGGGCGGCATTTGTTAGGCATTGTCACCGTAAAGGATTTGCTTTTAAACCCTAAAAGCCGAGTGCTCAGCGAAATAATGGACGAAAACATCATTTTCGCTAACACCCTTGACGACAAGGAGGAGGTGGCGGGTCAGTTTGAAAAATACGACCTTATGGCTCTGCCTGTTGTCGATAAGGAAAACCGCCTTGTCGGAATAGTCACGGTTGATGACGCCATCGACGTTATTCAGGAAGAGGCCACCGAAGATATTGAAAAGATGGCGGCTATTTTGCCGTCAGACAAAACCTATTTCCGAACGGGAATAATAGCAACCTTTAAAGCGCGCATTCCGTGGCTAATGCTACTTATGATTTCGGCTACCTTTACGGGAGCGATTATTTCAAGCTTTGAAAGCAAGCTCACGATTTTTCCCGCACTTATCGCCTTTATTCCCATGCTCATGGACACGGGCGGAAATTCAGGCAGTCAGTCCTCGGTCACTATTATCCGCGGTATTTCGCTCGGCGATATTGAATTCCGGGACATTTTCAGGGTGATTTGGAAAGAGGTAAGGGTTGCGCTCTGTTGCAGCACCGCGCTGGCGGTGGTTAATTTTATAAAGCTGTGGCTTGTGGACTATCTTCTCCTGCACACCTTTGACGCGGGAAAGCAGATACCCGAAATAGCGGTTGTCTGCATTACCCTGTTCTTTACTGTAATTGTCGCAAAATTCATAGGCTGTGTTCTGCCGATACTCGCAAAGAGGATAGGCTTTGACCCGGCGGTGATGGCAAGCCCCTTTATCACAACACTGGTGGACGCTATTTCGCTCTTCATTTATTTCAGAATTGCGATACTGTTTTTGGGAATTTAAGGTTTTTCCGAAAAAAATGTAAAAAAATAAAATTAGGGCTTGATTTTATCCGCAAAGTGTGATATTATACTATGGCGGTCGGGAAACAGACCGCAATGCGCTGATAGCTCAGCTGGATAGAGCGTCTGGCTACGGACCAGAAGGTCGGGAGTTCGAATCTTCTTCAGCGCGCCAGTCGAGTGCCTCGACACGCAGACGCGTAGTTGGGGCACTTCTTTTTTTGCAGTTTTATTTCTCGCGTTGAGGGTGTTGCTTTTTTGCGCTACTCTGTCGGTTGAGTGCCTCGACACGCAGACGCGTAGTTGGGGCACTTCTTTTTTGCAGTTTTATTACTCGCGTCGTAAGCGGGCGTAT
>JBJEOD010000300.1:0-7323 GCA_051880535.1 Acutalibacteraceae bacterium
CAATATCCGCTTTGAACAATAAAAAAACAAAAATCTTAAATGTAAACTTGAAAGGAGTTTTCACAATGAAAAAGGTATTTTCAATTCTTATGGTTCTTACCCTGCTGTTCTCTTTGGCAGCGTGCAGCAACAACACAAACAGCGAGGAATCGTCCTCTCCCACACAGCAATCAAGTAATCAAAGCTCTACACCTGCGGAAGAATCAAATAGTCAAAATGATTCTTCCGAACCTACTGAATCGAGTGAGCAAAACGCTCCTTCTACGCCTACTGAAACAGAAGCAAAATCATTAGTCGTTTACTTCTCTTGGTCGGGCAACACAGAAAATGTTGCTAAGTCTATTCAGAGCCAAACAGATTCTGATATTTTTGAAATCGTACCCGCCACACCGTACAGCGACGATTATGATACTGTTGTGGATTTGGCACAGGAAGAACAGCGAAACAACGCGCGCCCGGCAATCTCAGGCAGTATTGACAATATCGACGATTATGATGTTGTCTATGTGGGATTCCCGAACTGGTGGGGCGATATGCCGATGATTCTCTATACATTTTTCGATACTTACGATCTGTCCGGTAAAACAGTTGCTCTGTTCTGCACCAGCGGCGGCAGCGGACTTTCTAACACAGTAAATGAGGTGAAATCCCTCGAACCCAATGCAACGGTAACAGCAGGACTTCATATTGGCAGCGGTTCGGCATCCAATCCCGATAATGCGGTCAGCGAATGGTTAAATGACATAGGGCTTGCGAAATAGGGGGTCATTTTATGAGAAAATTTATATCTCTGCTTTTATCGCTTTTCCTCATTTTTTCTCTGGCGGCTTGCAGTCAGACAGAAAATGACAACAGCAATGATAGCAAAACCGAACCTACGCAAAGCTCCTCTTTGGAGGTAATAGATATGGATATTCCCGATAATTTTGTTCTGATTAAAGGCGGCACATTTCAGATGGGCAGCCCCGATTCCGAAGCATGGCGCAGCGCTGATGAAACGCAGCACCCGGTTACAGTCAGCGATTTTTATATGAGCAAATATGAGCTGACACAAAAGGAATATGAAGAAATCACAGGCAGCAATCCGAGTAATTTTTCGGGTGAAGATTTACCTGTTGAAAATATCTCTTGGCTGGACGCAGTAGCTTATTGCAACGCCCGAAGCGAAAAGGACGGTTTAACCCCGGTCTATATCATCGACGGGCAGAATGTTTCTTGGGACAGAAGCGCAAACGGCTACCGCTTGCCCACCGAAGCCGAATGGGAATATGCCTGCCGTGGGGGAACAACTACCCCGTTCTATCAGGAAAAATCGCCCAGCGCCGAAGAAGCGAATTATTACGGCCATTACCCCTATGAGATTGAGGACAACTACTTTTCACAGGGAAATTTAGAGGTAAAACCCGGCGAGTACAGACAAACCACCGTTCCGGTAGACAGCTTTTCCGAAAACCCCTACGGTCTTTACAATATGCACGGAAATGTAAGCGAATGGGTATGGGACTATTACGGTGAATACCCTGCCGGGGAACAAACTGACCCCGCCGGTCCCACTTCCGGCACACTGAGGGTGTATCGTGGCGGTGGATGGAATGATTTTGCGAAAAATATGCGTTCTGCTTACCGTGCCACACTGGAACAGAATAAAGGTAGCTTTAATCTCGGTATTCGCTTGGTATTCAATGCGGCTCCCGGTGAGGGCAGCGTGTCGGGTACGGGAGCGCAACATAACAGCAATTCTGAAAGCGGAAAAATACTGATTGCGTATTTCTCGTGGGGTGGCAATACAAAGGGCGTTGCCGAAGAAATCCAGCGTCAAACAGGCGCAGACCTGTTTGAAATCACACTGGTACATCCGTATTCCAACGATTACAACACCGTTTTGGATGAAGCACAGCGGGATCAGAACGCACAGGCCCGCCCGGAACTTGCAAGCCATGTAGAAGATATGGAGCAGTACGATATTGTGATATCTATATGTGGGTAGTCTTGATGTATTTTAAGAAGTGGGGACAATGATTGGGAGACATGATGAGAAAAGTTGCGGTTATTATCATAATGCTTGCTGGTATTGGGCTATTGCTTTATCCGACGATCAGTAATTATATCTCTGAAAAAAACGGTTCCTACGCAATTCAGGAATTGGAAGCGGAATTATCTGATACTGATGCGGCGGAGCTGGCTGAGCAGCGTACACTTGCGGAAGAATACAATGCAAGCCTGAACGGAAAGAATATTAAAGATCCATTTGTTCCTGACAGTGGAACAGTACATCAGAACAATTATATGGAAATTCTCGATTTTGCTAATCACATGATGGGTTATATTGAAATCCCCAAAATAGGATTATATTTGCCTATCTATCACGGTACTTCCGATGAAGTTCTTGCAAAAGGGGTTGGGCATATGAGCGAAACAGCGTTTCCGATTGGCGGCAAACGCAATCATTCCGTACTTACCGGACACACCGGACTTTCCAGTGCAAAACTCTTTACTGATTTAACAAAGCTTGTTGAAGGAGATGTGTTTTATATCCATATCTTAAACGAAACGCTTGCGTATCAGGTTGATCAGATTAAAATTGCAATACCTGAAGACACCTCTGATTTGTTGCCGGTTCAGGGGGAAGACTATGTTACATTAATTACCTGTACCCCTTACAGTGTTAATTCCCATCGCCTTTTAGTACGCGGAACGCGAATACCGTTTACTGAAGAACAGCATGAGGAAGAAATGGAAAAAGACACAATTATCAATAAAATTGATACAAGGATGGTTTTATACGGAGCAGTAACTGCATTTATAATGCTGATATTCATTGTTATTGCTATATTGATTCGCTCAAAAAAACAAGCTCACAGGTGAAACATATGAAGCAAAAAACAAGGCTTATACTGCGCATAATTTCTGTTATTCTATTAGTATCCGGAATAGGTGTAATCATATACCCTCATATCATGCAAAGTATCTATGATAAACAGGCAGAGAGCGATTATGAGGAATTTATTGCTCAAACAGATGAAACGGTCATTATTGATGACAACACCAGCACAGATTATCCTCATTCCGATTTATACAACGCAATGGTTGCATATAACGAAAAAATATTTGCCGAAGGACAAGTTAATTTAACCGATCCCTGGTCATACGAGCAAGCCAGCTTTTACCTTGATGAATATGGTTTTGATGAAAATGTTATTGGATATATAAGTATACCGAAGATTGATGTGCTCTTACCAATATACCTTGGCGCTTCAAATGAAAATATGCAAAAAGGTGCTACTCATTTGAGCCAGACTTCTTTGCCGATTGGTGGAGAGAACACAAACAGCGTGATTTGCGGACACAGAGGTTATTGGGGCGCGAAAATGTTCAAGCATTTAGTGGAATTAGAACCGGGGGACGAAGTGATTGTTACCAACCTGTGGTATTCATTGACATATATAGTCGTGGAGATGACAACAATACGCGATAACGAACTCGATAATCTTAAAATTCAAAGTGGCAAGGATATGCTCACATTATTTACTTGCTATTATCAGTCAGGTAGGAAAGATCGCTTCGTGGTATTTTGCGAGCGAAAATAAAAACATACGACTTCACCATTTTGATGGTTGCACATTTCTGCTTTGACAGCATTTTAGCTCTATGAAGCGCTAAAAATTAATGATAAACGCTATTTCATTATTGATATTTAATATTAAATAGTATACAATATCATTAATAAAATTAACGGAGATTTAGGGGCTATGGTTAGGCGGAAGACGATTCAGCGCTCCTTAGTATTGGAGACTGTACATAGATTACAAAATCATGCAACGGCAGATGAAATATACGATGCAGTTATCAGTGATTACCCCAATATTAGTAAGGCAACTGTATATCGCAACTTAAATGCTTTGTCAGAGATGGGAGAAATACGCAAATTGGAAATAACAGGAGGATCGGACCGTTTCGATCACTGTATCAATAATCATTGCCATGTAAAATGCGTAAGGTGCGGTGGACTCTTCGATGTCGACATGCCCTATGTTTTGGGTTTGGAAAATAACATTAGGGATACTCACGGATTTGATTTTATTGGCTATGATATTATTTTTCGGGGAATTTGTCCTGAATGTAAAAAACATATCATTGCTCCGGCAGATTGATTAAGCAAAATGAGCACGGAATGAGTGCTTTTAAAAAATTATTAAGGAGGATTATCATGAGAAGCATTACCACATTGGATTTGCAGTACGCACATCGATTCTATGGTTTCAAGGGAGAAGCTCAATATTTACATGGACATACGGGTGTTCTTACCATTGAAGTTGAGGATACTGTCGAGCCGGGCGTAAATATGGTTTTCCCTTGTAATGAAATCCAGAAGACCGCTTGGGAGGTTCTGAAGAACTTTGATCATGCTTTGATTTTAAGAGAAGACGATCCGTTGCTACCTGCCATCCTCAAAGTCTATGAAGAACAAGGGATCAAAGATGGTGCACCGAACAATAAGATGAAAGGCCCGTCATTCACGACAGAGCTGGCAACAGCTTATCCGGATTGTCGGTTGGTTGTTACGAAAGAGACCATGACTGTGGAAGGCATGATTAAAATAGTGTACGACCTTCTTAAAGACAAACTGAATATTGCAAAGCTCACTTTTACAAGTGGTGTTAACGCAGCCTCCGAAGAATTCCAAGCAAGAAAAGAAATCGACCGTTGTCCTCTGTGTGGCATTGCACTGAACGAAAACGGAGTTTGTCTAAAGTGTGGATATAGAAAGAAATAGTATATTTACTATAATGTTATGTTGAAATAAATAGGGGTGTAGCATTGCGCTGTGCCTCTATTTATTAGTTTGCCCAGACTTTCACATATCATATGCTACAGTTGCCTCCAATTTATTATGGTTTATGGGCTGAAAAGAGACTATTCATCAAGAATAATATTTGAAAAACTAATGAGTAGTTTTCGTAGTATACTACTTATTTCAATTATTTTAGGGAAAACAAAGGTTAATTATTCACATGATAGAAAGAAACAGATCTTTAATAATTTTAAAATATTTGTGGAATTACACTGACGAAGATTATCACGTTACCACGAACGATATAATAGAACACCTTGCCTCCATCGGTATCGTCACGACGAGAAAAACGGTAACCGAGGATATTGCCGAGTTGCAAAGCATCGGAATTGACATCGTATGCAACCGCAGCCGACAAAACGAATACTTCATCGGCACAAGGCATTTGGAACTTGCGGAGCTGAAACTGTTGGTGGATGCGGTGCAGGCAGCAAAGTTCCTCTCCCCGAAGAAAAGTATGGAGCTGATCGGAAAGCTGTCGTCCCTTGCAAGCCCGCATCAAGGCGATCTCCTGAAACGAAGCCTCTATGTGGACGGTAAGGCAAAGACCGAAAACGAGACGGTCTTTTATTCCGTGGATACACTGTATACAGCAATTCAGACTGAGAAAACCGTAACCTTCAAATATATCGAATACACCGCGGAAAAGAAACAGGTATACAAGCATAACGGAAAGAAATATATCCTCTCTCCCTATGATATGGTTTGGTGCAATGACGCCTATTATGTTTTCGGCTGGTCTGAAAGCCACGGAATGGTGGCCAAATTCCGAGTAGATCGGATGTACCGCCCGACATTGTCGAATGAGGCATACCGACCAAAGCCGAACGACTATGACATTGCTTCCTTCTGCCGTAAGGTATTCTCTATGTACGATGGGCAGCTCTGTACCGTAGAGCTGAAATGCGAAAACAGTATGATGAAGGATATCATTGACCGCTTCGGCGAGAATGTACAAACAAAAGTCTTTGATTCCAAGCATTTTACAGTCACCGTTGAAGTGTCCGTCAGCCCCACTTTCTACGCTTGGGTGTTTACATACGGTGAAAAGGTTGAAATTCTTTCTCCGTCGGCTGTCAGAGAAGAATACGCCGAACGGCTGAAAACCGCTTTAAATAAGGCAGAATAGACATTGAATTAATCGGGATGGGTTGAAATGAACCCATCCCGATTTCATTTTACAGAAAGCTATTGAAACATATGTTCGACTGTGCTATAATAAGCCTATCCCGAACAAGTCGTTCGGATTAAAAAATCGGAGGATTTATTATGCGATACAAAAGCGAGGATACAATGGAACAGATCAAAAAAACGGTTGAGGACTTCTACTTCGCCAACCGTCGCTCTCCCTCCATCAGCGAGATTGCCGCAGAGGTTGGCTGTGCAAGAAGTACGGTACACGGTTATCTGAGGGATATGGACAAGAGAGGAATCTCTATATACGGCAGCATAGCACAGAGCGAATCCGAAAATATCAGCGCCAATGTGAAATGGGGCAAGGCGCAAAGCGCAAAAGAAGGCAATGTATCCTTCCACTATAAGCGATTCCTCGGATATCGAAAAGGCGCTGACGGAAATCCCGAAATTGATCCAGAAGAAGCCGAGGTGGTCAGAACAATATATGACAGATTCCTTGCAGGATACAGTTTCGGCGGCATTATCAAGTACCTTGAAGAAAATGGAATCCCGTCACCTGCAGGAAATCCCAATTGGCAATACTCCACAATACAGTCAATTCTCTCGAATGAAAAGTATAAGGGCGATGCAGTCATCAATAAGACTTATATCGCAGACTGCATAAGCAAAACGGTCAAGATCAATCACGGCGAAAGACAGAAATACTACGTGGAGAATAATCATCCTGCTATCATCGACGCCGGAACCTTCGGCAGAGTTCAAGAGGAACTGAAACGGCGCTCCGGTAAAAGAAAGGTCAAGCAGGTCGGCACCAAAACAGAGCAAGGCAAATATTCGAGCAAGTATGCTCTGACCGAACTGCTCATCTGCGGAGAATGCGGAACGCCGTACCGCAGATGCACATGGTCGATAAAAGGACAAAAGAAGATTGTATGGAGATGCATCAACCGTCTCGACTACGGAAAAAAATACTGCCATGAATCACCGAGCATAGAGGAAGGTGTGCTACAAACGGCGATTATGAGAGCTATACAGAAAACAGCAAAACAAAATGCCGATGTCCTGAAAACACTGAAGCTCCATATCGGTATGGGATTAGAAGCCGAAACTACTGAGGACAAAAGCCTCGACATACAAATCCGCATTGCTGAAATAGACGCTGAATTCAAGCAAATGCTCAAGGCGGTATCTGCCAAAAATGCAGATACCTTCGACGAGGAAAAAATCGGCGCATTAATGAATGAAAAGCAAAGGCTGACACAGCAACTCGAACAGTATGCAAATGCCCGTCAAAAGCGAGAAAGTGCCAAATCCCGTCTCGATCAAATTTTCAC
>JBJEOD010000301.1:0-7291 GCA_051880535.1 Acutalibacteraceae bacterium
TAACGGTCACCGACCCCGTCTTCACCTTTACAGGCACCTCTGACCCCGCTGAACCGCTTACGGTTAACGGCACCGAAATTACGCGGGAAGAGGACGGCGTTTTTGCCTACCAGACCGAGCTTAAGGTCGGTAAAAACACCTTCAGCTTTGCCCATAAGGGAGAAACCAAAGCCTATACGGTTACATACAGATATGTTATTATAAACAGCTTTTCCCCCTCGGGTGCCCAGACCTATCCGAGCGGCTCAACCGTTGTTGTAAACGTCTCAGCAAGAAAGGGCAGCGCCGTAAAGGCAAGCTTTAACGGTCAGACCGTAGAGCTTACGCGCGAAAACCCGTCCGACGAGGATACGGGTGATTTTGTTTCATACAACGGGGTTTTCCGTCTGCCGTCCGATAACGCGCAGAACTTAAATCTCGGAAAAATAACCTTTACCGCCTCTCACAGCGGCAAAAGCGAGACCTTTACATCAGGCATCATCACCTGCAAAAAAAGCGACGTTATTGTAGATTATGACCCTAACGCCACCCCGACAGGCGGAAAATATATAAACGTAGGCTCTGGATATATTGCGGAAATTGTCGAATACAATGCCGAAACCTTTGACGGTAATGTAACCGACGCCGCCTTAAAGGACGGTTCGGTGGACTGGTCAAGGCCTACAAACAACTATCTTCCAAAGGGTACGCTTGACTACTGCTCGTCAAGCTATGTAAGCTATAAGGATATAAACTACGTCACCCTACGCGCGGGCTACCGCGTGTATCTTGAGCGTCAGGATAAGCCGCGCGAGGGCAAAAAGCCCGTTGTAAGGCAGTACATCGGCTCACTGCCCGACCATAACGAGGTTGCCGCGGCAGAATATGTAAACGACGGCTCCCACACGGTTATTAAATTCAACACCCTGTGGAAGGCTCCCTTTTATTTTGATATTCTCCCCCAATCATATGTAAACCCCTCCGCACAGAATTATCTTGTAAATTCGGTAACATATAATTATATAGATATAACCTTCTGCTACGCGACGGTCTTTACGGGAGAAATCGTAATTCCCGAGGACGATCCGCTATTTAAATCGGCACAGCTTATCGAAAACAAAAACGCCGACGGAAGCGAGACAAGGGACTATACACTTAGGCTTTTCCTTAAAAAGCAGGGCGGCTTTTACGGCTGGGATTCCTATTACGACGAAAACGGTCAGCTGTGCTTTGAATTTTTAAATCCCAAAACCGTCACAAAAGACGAAAGCGAATACGGCGTTAACCTAGACGGCGCTAAAATACTTATAGATGTCGGTCACGGCGGAATAGATATCGGCGCGCCCGGCTTTGATTCAAAGAATCATAACGAGGCGATACAAAACCTTTTCTTAGCAAATAAAATCAAAGCCGAGCTTGAAAAAACCGGCGCTCAGGTTTTCCTTACCAGAACCGACAACTCCACAAGCTCAACCGACGATAAAATAACCCTTTTAAAACGTATAAAGCCCGATTTCTGCGTTGCGATACATCACAACTCTAACCCCAAGGCGTCGCCTAACGGCTTCGGAGCCTACCACTTTAACGCATTTTCCGCAAAGGCGGCGGAATATATCTATACTCAAACGCAAAATTCAACATCGATTTATAAAAAATGCAAATTAGAATGGCATTATTATTTTATGTGCCGCACTACAAACTGCCCTGTTGTGCTTACTGAGAACGGCTTTATTTCCAACTCCTATGATTACGGGAATATTATAAGTGACGCAAAAAACACCGAAAAAGCCAAGGCGATAACAAGGGGTATAGTCGATTATTTTCTTTCAATACAGTAACCTAATAATCAGGAGAACACCATGCAGGAAAACACCTTTTTAAAGGGCAAAATTTTGCCGCCGCTTATAAAATTTGCGCTTCCGCTTATGCTCTCTCAGCTTTTGCAGGCGCTGTACGGCGCCGTCGATTTAATCGTTGTCGGACATTACGCAACCACCGCGGATTTTTCCGCGGTCTCGACGGGCAGTCAGCTTATGCAGGGAATAACGGGAATTATAATAGGACTTACAACGGGCGTCACCGTTCTTATCGGACAGGCTGTAGGCTCGGGCAACAGCAAAAGAGCGGGCGAAATTTCGGCGGGTATGACCAAGCTTTTAATTGTTATTTCACTTATATTTTTCGCGGTCTTGACCCTGTTCGCCCCTCAGGCTCTCGACCTGCTTAAAATACCCGCCGCCGCTAAGGACGCGGGTACGGCTTATATAAGAATTTGCGCGGCGGGAGTAGTTTTTATTTCCGCCTACAACGCGATAAGCGGACTTTTCAGGGGCGTGGGCAACTCCAAAATGCCCCTTATTTTTATTTTAGTCGCATGTATTGTCAATGTTATCGGCGATTTAGCGCTGGTGGGTATATTTAAAATGGGCGCGGCGGGAGCGGCCTTCGCCACGGTTTCCGCCCAGACCGTAAGCGTTATTTTTTCGGTAATATATATATTAAGGGGCGGGCTTCCCTTTAAAATTACAAGGGATAGCTTTTTATCGCGCGGCACGGTCGGCAGGATATTAAAAACAGGCGTGCCGATAGCCCTTCAGGACTTTCTGACAAGGGTATCATTTTTAATTCTGACCGCGATTTTAAACTCCTTAGGGCTTGTTGCCTCGGCGAGCATCGGAATATCGGAAAAGCTCTTTTTGTTCCTATCCATTATTCCTATTTCCTTTATGTCTGCCCTGTCGGCGTTTGTCGCGCAAAATATCGGCGCAGGAAACAGGGAACGCGCCTACAAATCGCTTAAAATATCAATGGCAATATCCTTTGTCTTCGGTATTCTGACCTTTATCGCCACCTTTTTCTTCCCCGAAATTCTGGCGGCAGCGTTTGAAAAAAATCCCGAGGTTATCGCGGCGGCGGCGCGGTATCAGCGCGGCTGTGCGGCGGAGCATCTTTTTATAAGCCTCTTTTTCTGTATGCTCGGCTATTTCAACGGGCTCGGAAAAACCAACTTTGTTATGGTTCAGGGTATTTTCACCGCTTTCGCGGTACGTATTCCCCTCTCCTATATTTTAAGCCGCGGCGCTTCGCCCGACCTGTTTAAAATTGGACTTGCGGTTCCCGCCTCGGCGGCGGTATCCTTTATAATGTGCGCGGTATACCTTATTTATCTCAATAAAAAGGAAAAAAGCAAATTAAGGTCTTGAATTATCCCGCCGTACATTGTATAATGTAATGTAACTGCGCGAAAAACGGTTACGCAGTATTTTGAAATGAGGTCTCGAATTATGGTTAAAGCTGTTGTAGGCGCTAACTGGGGCGACGAGGGCAAGGGTAAAATTACCGATATGCTCGCAGGAAACGCGGATATAGTCGTCCGTTTTCAGGGCGGCGCAAACGCGGGTCACACAATTAAGAACAAATACGGAAAATTCGCACTCCACACTCTGCCGTCGGGCGTTTTTAACGAGGGCGTTATCAACTGTATCGGTAACGGCGTCGCGCTTGACGTGGATAAGCTCCTTAAGGAATACAATTCCGTTGTCGAAAAGGGAGTTCCCGCACCGCGCCTTATGGTGTCGGAGCGTTGCCAGATGGTTATGCCCTATCACGTCCTGTTCGACGTGTACGAGGAGGAAAGGCTCGGCAAGGCGAGCTTTGGTTCAACAAAGTCGGGCATTGCTCCCTTTTATTCGGATAAATACGCGAAAATCGGCTTTCAGGTCTGCGAGCTGTTCGACGAAAAGGCTCTGCGCGAAAAGCTTACCCGCGTTTTAGAGGTAAAGAACATACTGATTGAAAATCTTTATCATAAGGATCCCCTTTCGGTCGATGAGATTTTTGATAAAATGATGGAATGGAAAAAGGGTATCGAACCCTTTGTAGGCGACGTAAGAAAGCTTGTTTACGAGGCGGACAAGGCGGGCAAAACCGTGCTTCTTGAAGGGCAGTTAGGCACGCTTAAGGACACCGACCACGGCATTTACCCGATGGTCACCTCCTCTAACACAATAGCGGGCTACGGCGCGGTAGGCGCGGGCGTTCCGCCATATGCTATCAAAGAAATCTACACGGTAATAAAGGCTTATTCCTCGGCGGTGGGCGCGGGAGCCTTTGTAAGCGAGATTTTCGGCGACGAGGCAAAGGCTATGCGCGACCACGGCGGCGACGGCGGCGAATACGGCGCAACAACGGGCAGACCCCGCAGAATGGGCTGGTTTGACTGCGTTGCCACCCGCTACGGCTGTGAGGTTCAGGGTACTACACACGGCGTTTTGACGGTTGTTGATGCCCTTTCCTATCTTGACGAAATTAAGGTCTGCGTTGCTTATGAAATTGACGGTAAACAGACAAAGGACTTCCCCGTAACAGGACAGCTTGAAAAGGCAAAGCCTGTTTTGGTGACGCTCCCCGGCTGGAAGTGCGATATTACCGGTGTTAAAAATTACGCCGACCTGCCCGAAAACTGCCGTAATTACATAGAATTTATCGAAAAGGAAATCGGCTTTAAGCTTGTAATGGTAAGCAACGGTCCCGCACGCGAAAACATAATTATTAAAGATTAACGGAGCGCAATATGAATTTTACTCCAATCGACGGCAGCGGTCTTGTGGACGGCTTCTGCCTTATAAAAAGTATTGATAAAAAGACCTCCTCCAAAGGGGACACATACCTTGATATGACCCTTTCGGATTCTGAGGGTGAGATTAACGCCAAGCTCTGGCGCTACAACAAGGCGACCCACGGCGAATACGGAATCAACGACCTTGTGAAGATTCGAGGACTTATCACACAGTATAACGGCGCGGATCAGCTGAAAATTGAAAAAATAAGACCCGTATCCCCCGAGGACGGTGTTAACGTTTCGGATTTTGTTAAATCCGCAGATTATTCGGGCGAGCAGATGTTTGAGGAGCTTCATTCAATTGCCGACGGCTTTTTGGACGGCGATTTAAGGAATATCGTCACCGCTGTGCTTGACGACAACCGCCTTGCTCTGCTTTACTGGCCCGCGGCGTTCAAGCTTCACCATGCGGTGCGCGGAGGACTTTTGCTCCACACCCTTTCAATTGTACGGCTTGCCGAGGGCGTTTGCAGGGTTTACCCCTTTGTTGACCGCGAGCTGTTAATTTCGGGCGCAATTCTTCACGATATTGCAAAGCTTTCGGAGTTTACGGTCGCCGACACAGGCATAGCGACGGGCTATTCGGTAAACGGCAATCTTTTAGGTCACCTTGCAATGGGGGCTATGGTAATTGATAAATACGCCGAAAGGCTTAATATCAACCCAAAAACCGCCACACTGCTTGAGCATATGGTGCTTTCCCACCACGGCGAGCCCGAGTTCGGCGCGGCGGTGCGGCCTATGTTTATCGAGGCGGAGCTTTTAAGCGAGCTTGACTTAATGGATTCCCGCATTTACGAAATGCGCGAGGCGGTTTCCGCCGCCCCCGCCGAGGATTTTTCGGCAAGGGTTTGGGCGATGGACAACCGCAAGCTTTACAACCATACAAGGACGGATTTGAATAAAAAAACTCAATTATTCTGATAATAAAAAGGAATTTTAAAGAAAGGTGATTTAAAATGAAAATTACGAAGGATATGCTTATAGGCGAGGTTTTAGACATTGACAGCGGCGCCGCTGAATACTTTTTTGAAATCGGTATGCATTGCTTAGGCTGTCCCGCTTCCCGCGGAGAGAGCATTGAGCAGGCGTGCGAGGTTCACGGAACCGACTGCGACGCGCTTTTAGAAAAGCTCAATGCCTATTTTGCAGATAAATAATGGCGTTAAGCCTTCGACTTAAAACCATAGCCGCCCTTGTGCCGAAAGGCGCAAGGGTTTGCGACGTTGGTACGGACCACGCGCGGCTTCCGATTTATTTAATCTCCGAAAAAATCGCGTCACACGTAATAGCCACGGATATACGTCCCCTGCCGCTTGAAAATGCGAAAAAGAATGTCGCGGTTTCAGGAGTAAACGGAATAGAGCTGCGGCTTTGCGACGGACTTTCAGCCGTTTCAAGGGACGAAGCGGACGTAATAATTATTGCGGGAATCGGCGGCGAGGTTATCTTGGGTATAATTTCACGCGCCGACCTGCTTCGGGAACAGCCCTCTCCCCTGCTTATTTTACAGCCCACCACCTCTCCGGAGGCGTTAAGGCGTTATCTGTACGAAAACGGCTTTGAAATCGAAACCGAAACCGCACTTGAAGATAACGAAAAGCTCTATTCGGTTATGACCGCGCGTTTTACGGGGATAACCTCCCAAAAGCCCGATTGGTATTATTATGTAGGCAAGGTTGACCCTCAAACCGAAGACGGCTTTTTATATATAAAAAAGCAGTATCTGCGGCTCAAGGACTGTGCAGACGCGCTTGAAGGGCTCGCTCAAAAGCGGGCGGAATACATTTACTACAAAAATCTTGCCGATAATATCGGCGCTCTTATAAAGGAAAAGCGGTAGAACCAAATGGCATTTGACGGCGGATTTCTTCACCTGATGATAAACGAGCTTAATACTGCGGTCGATTCCCACGTCGATAAGATATACCAGCCCTCGAGGGACGAGCTGGTTTTGCTGTTGCGCAAAAAAGGCTTTGCAAAAAGGCTGTTAATCTGCGTAAAGGCCGGCGCGGCGCGTATTCAGTTCACCGAAAACAGGTATGAAAATCCCGCCGCTCCGCCTATGTTCTGTATGCTTATAAGGAAATATCTCTCCGCCGCAAGGCTTATAAGGGTTACCCAGCCAAAGCTTGAACGCATAGCGGAGCTAACCTTTTCCTATTCAAACGAGTTAGGCGATATTTCCGAAATCCGACTTATCGCCGAGTTTATCGGCAATAAAACCAACATTCTGCTTGTAGGTGCTGACGGCAGGATAATAGACTGTCTTCGCCGAAGCGACCCAGAGACCGCCGACCGACTGCTGTTACCCGGTGCGGAGTACGAATACCCCGCCAACCAATGTAAGCTTAATCCCCTTACAGCGAGAGTAAACGAAATCTGCACGGCGGTAAGCGCCCGCGGCGGCGATACTGCAAAAGCTCTGCTTGACAGCCTTGACGGCTTTTCCCCCCTCGTTTGCAGGGAGACTGCTTTTAAATCGGAGCTTTGCGGCAGTCTTGATTCCGCCCTCGAAAATATTTTGTCAGACCTTAAAAACGGCGGATCTCCATTGCTTCTGTCAAAGCCGGACGGCACGCCCTACGATTTTTCATATACCGATATTTCGCAGTACGGCGATGAATTTTCCAAAACAAACTTTGCCGGCTTTTCGGACCTGTTAGACGCCTTTTATACCGCAAAGGAAAC
>JBJEOD010000302.1:0-7256 GCA_051880535.1 Acutalibacteraceae bacterium
ACACCAGACAAGACGCTGGAACCCGAAAATGGCGGAGTACATCTTCACCGAGCGCAACGGCATCTACATCATCGACCTTCAGAAGACCGTTAAGAAGCTCAACGAGGCTTATATGTTCGCCCGCGACATCGCGGCGGAGGGCGGCGACATTCTGTTTGTCGGCACAAAGAAGCAGGCTCAGGACTCCATTAAGGAGGAAGCAGAGCATTGCGGAATGCCCTATGTAAACGCCCGCTGGCTGGGCGGTATGCTCACCAACTTCACCACAATCCGCACCCGTATTGCAAGACTTAACCAGCTTCGCAATATGAGGGACGACGGAACCTTTGAGCTTCTCCCCAAAAAGGAAGTAATCAAGCTCAACCTTGAGATTGAAAAGCTCGAAAAGTTCTTAGGCGGAATTCAGGATATGAAAAAGCTCCCCGGCGCGCTCTTTATCGTTGACCCGCGCAAGGAGAGGATCGCGGTAGCCGAGGCTAAGAAGCTCGGTATTCCGATTATCGCTATAGTTGACACCAACTGCGACCCTGATGAGATCGACGCAGTTATCCCCGGCAACGACGACGCTATCCGTGCTGTTAAGCTTATTGCCGAGACTATGGCCGCCGCCGTTATCGAGGGCAGACAAGGCTCCGAGATGGGCACCGCCGCTGAGGACGGGGAGGATGCCGAGGAAGAGGTTGCCGAAGAAGAGGCAGCCGAATAATATTTCACGCTTTTTTAGGAGGAAAATACAATGGCTTTTACCGCTAAAGACGTACAGGCTTTAAGAGAAAAGACAGGCTGCGGTATGATGGACTGCAAAAAGGCTCTTACCGAGTGTAACGGTGATATGGATGCCGCAACCGATTATTTAAGAGAAAAGGGACTTGCCTCTCAGGCTAAAAAGGCAAGCCGCATAGCCGCTGAGGGCACGGTCAGCGCCTACACCGCAAACGGCGTGGGCGTTGTGGTTGAGCTCAACAGCGAGACCGACTTCGTTGCAAACGGCGACGGCTTTAAGGCTCTGGCTAATGAGATTGCCGAGATTATCGCCGAGCAGAATCCCGCCGACGTTGAGGCTCTGCTTGCCTGCTCAAAGGACGGCAAGACCGTTGAGGAGAAGGTTCAGGAGCTGTTCCTCGCGGTTCGTGAGAACATTAAGGTTCGCCGCTTTGCCCGCTTTGAGGGTAAGGTTGTTTCCTATGTTCACGCAGGCGGAAAGATCGGCGTTCTTGTAAACTTCGACACCGCGCTTGACGCTGATAACGCCGAGTTTGTAACAATGGCTAAGAACGTAGCAATGCAGATTGCCGCTATGAACCCGTCCTATCTTGACGAGGCTTCGGTTCCCGCTGAGGTTCTTGACAAGGAGAAGGAAATCCTCATCGCCCAGATGAAGGAGGACCCGAAGATGGCTAACAAGCCCGAGGCGGTTTTGGGCAAGATTGTTGACGGTAAAATCGGCAAGTACTATAAGGAAAACTGCCTTGTTGAGCAGCAGTTCGTTATGGACGGCGACATCACCGTAGGCAAGTATGTTGAGAATACCGCCAAGGCTCTCGGCACAGACATCAAAATCGCTTCCTTTGTCCGCTTTGAAAAGGGCGAGGGCATTGAAAAGCGGGTTGACGATTTTGCCGCAGAGGTTGCGGGTATGGTAAAATAATTTAATGCCGCATTATTAAAGGGGCTGTTGCAGGTGAGTAAAATCATCTGCGGCAGCCCCTTGTTTATTTACCTTTGGTTCTATTACTAATGTTGGGGTGTTTCTGGCCCCGCAAGCCTCACGGGGGCTGTCGCGGCGAAGCCGTGACTGGGGGATATTTAGGTCCGCAAAAACCAAAATGTATCCCTCCACCGCCATTCGGCGGTCCCCCTCCCGTAAGGCTTGGGAGGCAAAATCTCACAGAACCCCAATATTCAGAATAGAACCTTCTTTTTAAACACGCTAAGCAGGATAAGTGCCGAAAGGCTGATAAAGCCGCCCGTTATCCATATAATAACGCCGTCGCTTTCTCCTGTTTTCGGCGGCTTCGGGTCGTCGGCATCGACGGGCAGCTCTTCGACCTTAAACTGCCAATCAAGACTGCCTACCGCCTTCTGAAATTCGTTATCCATTGTGACGGGCACCTTCAGTCCCACATCCAAATTCACTTCCCCGCCCGAATACAGGGTGCCTAACAGTACCCAATCGGTCAAGCTGTCTGTCTTTTCCGCCGTGGCGTCAAACATATACGCCGCCTCATTGTCCTGCGCTTTTGCCACCGAAAGCTCAAGCTGTGAAAGAAAGCGCCCGGAGTCCTGCTTTGCTCCCAGAGAGCGGATATAAATTTTAACCTTAACCTTATTCGCCGCGTCGTTTTTAACGGTGATTTTTTGTGTCAGCGTATCTCCCGGCATAACGTCCTTAAAGCCGTCAAACAGGTCGGTCGGGGAATACTCGCTGCCCTTTTCAAAAATAAACCCACCTGCGTTACCGTCATAGGTCACCGTGCCGTCTGCAAGGGCGGTTACAGAAGAGCATAAAACCAGAGCAAGGGCGGCAAGCAGCGGCGCCGTTTTTTTGATAAAGCCTTTCATTGCCGTCCCTCCTTACGAAATTGTGCCGTCTTCGGCAACAGTGACATTCCAATTGTCCCGAACCGCGTCTTCAGGCTCGCTCTGAATAGCCTCCGCCAGAACCTCAATGACCTGCTTTCCGCCGTCGGCGTCGGTATATTCTTTCAGTTCGATTTCACAGTCTCCCGTTAAATCAGCCTCAGGCTTTTCGCCCGGCGCGACGGGCTTATTATAATAATAAAATCCGTCTTCATTTTTAAACCAGCCCTCGCCGCAGACAAAATCGGGAATATCCGCCGTCCCGCCTATTATCTCTTCCTCGCTGTTAACTCGGTAGCTGATAAGCTTTACCCGAATATATACCGAAACATCGCTGGTATTTGTCACATTAACCTTGCTTTTTATTTTGCCGTCAAAATCTTCGGTAACCTCGCAGGTGACATGGGACGGATTAAAGGTGTTTTCAACATTTTGGGTTCTAACCGTAATAAATGCCGCCGTTGTGCCGACCCCAAGAGTAAGCAAGGCCAGAGAAATCAGCAATACAGCAAGCTTTTTCCTGCTCCTTCGAGCGGAATGTTTAAGTTCAGACACTTTCACTTACTCCTTTCCTATTTATTGTCGGATACTCCGAAAATATTTTTTACCGCTTGGCTGAAGCAGTTAAGCCACTCGGTTATTTTGCCGCTGTTGGTGCATTTTACAGTATCGGAATCGGATGCGGCGCTGAGGGTGACAGAGCTTTTATCAAAGACAGAGGATTTATATCTCCATGACCAGCCCGTATCCTCTTTTACGGTATAGGTGCCTACAGGCAATTCGCAAACCGCGGTGCTTCCGTTGCCGATAACTGTCAGCTCGGTGTATTTTTTGCCGTCCTTGTAAATATAGAAGATATAGGGCTCGCCCTCTTCGCCGCCTTTCTTTTCTACCCTTAAGGTGCAGGTTTTCACGTGGAGCAAAAACTCTCCCTTATCCTCAGAGAAATCGCACACGGGAAAACATTCCCTATGCTCAAAGGCGGTATGCTTTTTAATGTCCGTATCGCCGATTTTAACGCCTACGGTTACGGGAATATCCTGCTTTGTCGCTATTATTCCGTCTTCTATTCCGCCTACGGGCTGATAGGAGAGAAGCAATTCGGGCTTTTCGCCTGTCATATCCGCGTCCGCAGCGGAGACTTCCCCGTGCCTCCACTCTTCTGAAAGCTTGTTTGAAGCATAGGAGGTCGGAGCGCTGTCGCCGTACCAAACCTCTGTATCCTTAAAGCTCAGCACAGGCTTGAACACATTGATATTCGCCGTATCGGCTCCGGTTTGCGCGGTGTATCTGCCTTCATTTTTCGGCTCAACCGTGCAGGAAACGGTATACGCCGTATCGTCTTCAAGCGAAGTAAATGAGGATAAGCCGCTATATTTTATATTTACATATGCCGTTTGCCACGGCTCCAGGGTATCGGTCAGTACTACGTCGCCGCACTTAATCTGAGCGCCTTTGAGCAGCTGCTCTCCGGTTAACGCGCCTGACAGATATACGTTTTTATCCTCCGCGCTTACGGTAACGGGCTTGATTTCGATATCAACCACGGGAGAAATAAAATTCTCAACGGCCTCTGCCGAATCCGCGCTTTCATATATTCCCGAGGCTTCGCCGTTGGTTACAACGCCGTTGCCGCCGAGAAAGCCCTCCCTTACAACAATGGGTATACAAACTATCAGTCTCCTGCCGCGGTATACTGCCGCGCCATCGTTAACCTCGGTGCCGACCCAATTTTCGGCGTAATCAAAATTTGTAACGTTGACCGTCCTGTCTTTTATCTCAACCGCCGCCGCGCTGTACTCGGTTCTGTTGCTCCAGGTATTCAGGCCTGTGCAGTCCTCGGTGTATACCTTGATGTTTGACGCGTCCGTACCCTCGGGCAAAGCGAAGCAGGGGGAAATAATATCCCTCAGCACCGCCCTTTTGTCAAGCTTAATTTTACTGCCCCCCGTGGTTATACTGCCTGAAATCGATTCAAAAATATTATTAAGGGTATCCGCGTCATTTGCCGAAAGATAATAGCTTTCTCCCGTGTATTTGCCGTCGGCGTCGGTTTTGAACGACTTAATTCCGGGACTCTCCATAGTCTGGGCGGTTTTACCGTCGGCAGGCATATAGTTGGAGGAGAGATAGTGCATAAATCTGTTTACGGAGTCGCTTGCGGCTATGCTTGCTTGCAAGCCGTCGGTGGAGACGTTAATCGCGGCGTCGGCACCCGAAAAAACGCCTATGGTATAAACCGCCGCGCCGTAACGGGTTTTGGTGTCCCTTATCTGTTCAAGCGCTTTATTTGCTATATTCTGGTCGTAGCCGCTCCACCCCGGCGTACCGTCTGTAAATACAATTACAATGCGGTTGCGTTCCCCGTCTTCAATTTTGTTTGCCTCAAAAATACCGTTAGCCATTTCAATACCGAGATTGGTTAAGGTTCCGCCGTTGGCATCCAAGGCGTTTTTTGAGGCGGTTACATTGTTGTAGCCCTCCTTGGTGGACATATCCTGAAACGCCTCATAATAATGGCTTTGCGCGCTGTTTTTATGGCTTGCGGAATTATTGCTTCCCGCATTATAGGTGTACTGCTGACCGCCTACAAACAGCTCGGTATTGCCGTAGTCATATTCATAGGAGGTGCCCCCGTGTTCATATGTCATTCCCGAGGCAAAGCCCACAACGGCAATACGGTGGTTTACATTATCGTCTGTTGTATTTATATCACCGTCGGGACCTGCGGCTTTTTCGTAAACCGAGTCGGCAAATCGCTGCACGGCGTTTTTCAAAGCGACGTCATAGCGTACCGTTTTATATTCATAAAACTGTACGCGCCCGTAAGCTGTATCGCTTTCGGATTCCTTGGGCGTGTATTCCGTACCCTTTTGATGGTTGCGCCCTCCGCCCCCGCAGCCGTATGTCCAGGCGTTACAGCGGCTACACCATTCTACCTTTCTGTATCCGTCCCCGTATTCAACATAATATTCCTTGCTTTCATTCAGCCCGTCCGCATATACGGGCAAATAATTTGTAAAATAGTTTTGGGACATAGAGCCCGACTGGTCCAGCACCAGAACTATATCGGTGGGTATTTCCTTGTCTACCGTGACCGTAACCTCCGAGCCGTCAGCCCATGCCGCAAGCTCAAGCAGGTATTCTCCGTTTTCGTCGGGCTCCGAGACCGTTTTGCTCAGCTGAAGGCCGTTATCGGCATCATCGGACTCGGTCGGAGCAGGGCTCAGCGTTTCCGACGGATTTTCACCCACCGCGGCAATCGGGATAACCGAAAAGAGCATAACCGCTGCAAGAATCAAGGATACTGTTTTTATCCGTTGCTTTTTCATTTTTTATCACTCCTCACTTCGTTTCGGGCCAGCCGACCGCCTTTAAGGGGTCGGAGCCGTTGTTTTCCGACTGTATTCCGAACGCCTTAACCGTAAGCGTTGCCGTACTGTTCTGATAGCGGTTATCCATACTCCCCGCAAATGTCACACAGGTGAATAACGGCTCGGTTTCGCACCCTGCTTCAAGGCATTTATTGTAATACCAGAAGCCCTCCCGTTCCGTCCAGTATTCGGTGTTAAAGTCAGCCTCAGTAAGGGATGTGTCGCCCTCGGTGCCGTCGGGCAGAATTATCTGCTTTTCAACCGATATTCGGATATACGCGGGATGCTCGCCCGTGTTTTTTACCGTTACGATTTTTGAAATCCCGGTATCGGGCAGAACCCTTATTTTATCCTCAAAGGGCAGGGGCGCAGCCTGCCCCTCCGAAAGCGCCGTTTCATTCAGTTCGATTTTGATATTACCCGCAGTGATTACGTTGGTTGCCGTATCCTCCGAGGTAAAATACGCCGCCGTGCCCAGAGCGGACAGGGCAAGCATGCCCAGAGCAAGGGCGCCGGCCAGAATTTTCCTTTTCATAAAAATCTCCATTCTGCCGCTGAAGTGTCCGCACAAATAGGTTATTAAATCTCCGTTAGCGGCTGACGGAGATTTTAACCGGTATGCCTCGCGGTTGCCTTTTATGTAAATAAAAGGCGAGCGGAGCCAGTCCCTATATTGTGTTCAACGTGATTTTTTATGCCGATTTCCTTTCTTTATCGGATAATAAAAATGCAATCGTTATTATCAGGCATAAACCGACGTCCTCACGCAAAATATCAAGGCGTCCGTTTATGCCCTCCTCCCATAAAGGGAGGAAAGCAAAACGCTTAAAAAAACGGCTTTAATTATTCACCGTAATTTGCGAATGCATCGGCGGCTGATGAGTAGGAATCCGCCGTCTGAATAGCATGGGCGGTTATGTCGATAGTGAAATCCGCTCCGATTGCCTCCATATCGTCGTTGTCGAATGCGGCGGGAATCGTAACAGAGGTAAAGAGGGGGTCTGTTGAAGCGCCGACCGCAAGAACGGTATTGTAATAATACGAATATGAAAGCGTATCCGCCTCTTTATCGTATGCGGGTGTACCTGCAAGCGTCCACTTTGTTTCGTCGTGTCCTGCAAAGCATACTGTAAGATCGGTAATCTGATGCTTTTTGGCGGCGGCCTTAAAGGCGGCGGCGTCGGACAGGGTTACGTCAACACGGATCCATGCGTCGTTTTCACCTGTATTTTCAACAACAGGGTCTTTATCATATTTTACTCCCGGAGCGGCGGCGTCGGGCTCGGTCCATTTTTCCTCGTT
>JBJEOD010000303.1:0-1659 GCA_051880535.1 Acutalibacteraceae bacterium
GTCGGGACTTAAAATCTATATATTGGAAAAGCCGCAGTATAACTCGGCTTATGCGGTGTTCGGGACAAAATACGGCTCGATTGACACCTGCTTTTCGGTAAACGGTGAAAAAACTCAGGTGCCCGAGGGCATTGCGCATTTTTTAGAGCATAAGCTTTTTGAAAGCGAGGACGGCGACGCCTTTACAAAGTACGCGGCTACGGGCGCGTATGCCAACGCCTACACCTCCTTTGACCGCACCTGCTATCTGTTTTCCTGCTCGGACAGATTTTACGATAATCTTGCAATTCTGCTTGACTTTGTTCAGTCGCCCTATTTCACCGCCGAAACCGTGCAGAAGGAGCAGGGAATAATCGGTCAGGAGATAAGAATGTATGACGACAGCCCCGAGTGGCGGGTTATGTTTAATATGCTCCTTGCTATGTATAAAAATCACCCTGTGAGAATCGATATAGCGGGGACGGTGGAATCTATTGCCGAAATTGACGATAAATTGCTTTATAAGTGCTACAATACCTTTTATAACCCGTCAAATATGTTTATCTGTATCGCGGGCAACGTTAATTCGGAAAAGGTGTTGAGTCAGATAAACGGGGCGATTAAGACAAACGCGCCGATTGAGATTGAAAGAATCGGCTGTGATGAGCCTGACGGGGTAAGTGAGAGCTATGTAGAGCAAAAGCTGGCGGTGGCTCAGCCGCTCTTCTGCTTTGGCTACAAGGAAGTTATGCATAAGCCCGAACGCACGGTTAAGGAGATAATCCACACCTCATTACTGCTCGAAATAATCGCGGGCGACGCGTCTCCCCTTTATAAAAGGCTTATAAATGAGGGACTTATAAACGACGAATTTTCCTTTGAGTATTTTACCGGCAACGGCTATTCGGCGGTAATTTTTGAAGGCGAGTCCTCTGATCCTCGGCGGGTCGCGGAGGAAATAAAGGAGGAGGTTTGCCGCCTTAAAGCTGACGGAATCGACAAAAAGCTCTTTTCCGCCGTTCGCTGCGGAATGTACGGCGAGGCGGTGCAGGCGTTCAACAGCGTAGAGAGCATTGCCACACGGTTGGTCGGCTGTGCTATGTCGGACAGCGGGCTGTTCGATGAGCTTAAATATTTAAAGACGGTAACCCCGGAGGACATTTATAAAAGGCTGTCGCTTTTGGACGGTGATAAAACCGTTCTCTCGGTTATTAAGCCTGAATGAGGTAGGATATATGAGCTATGATGTTGTAATTTTCGGTATAAAGCTTACCCTTTCTCCCGTGGCGTTCTCAATTCCCCTGGGTTCGCGGCATTGGGATATTTACTGGTACGGAATAATAATAGCAACGGGCTTTTTGTTGGCCCTTATCTACGGAATTAAAAACGCCGCGAGATTCGGGATAAACACCGACCGTATGCTCGACGTGGTGCTGGTTGCAACCCCCGTGGCGATACTTTCCGCACGCGCCTATTACGTGATTTTCGACGGCGAAAAGCTTAACGGTATCGGCGACTTTTTCGGCTTCGGGGATTCCTCGGGCTTTGCGGGACTTGCGATTTACGGCGGCGTTATAGGTGCGTTTGCTTCGGGCGCGGTAATGTGCAAAATACGCAAGGTTAATATTCTTGATATGTTTGATATAGCCGCCGTCGGATTTCTTATCGGTCAGGGCATAG
>JBJEOD010000304.1:0-7188 GCA_051880535.1 Acutalibacteraceae bacterium
TTCCGTCCTTGTTTACATCATCGGTAGCAACCGTAATCAAATCAATGTTATCTTTCAATTACGGTACCTGCCGCCTCCAGCGCATTCGGAATAATCGGCGCCGCCTGAATTAACAGGCAGGACGCAAGCAACACATGCAGCAGCTTTTTAATAAATCGTATCATTATTTTCAGCTCTCTCTTATCAAACAGTAATGAATATATCCTTATATTTATAAATTATAACAAATAGTTTTTAATTTGTATATTCTGTTTTCGGTCATTTTTATTCGTTTTTTATTCATACGTGTTTAATTATTTATAAGGTCAAAAGGAATTTATCTGCTCGTATTAAGGACAAAAAATAAACCGACCTCGCCCTGAATTGGCACAGAGACGGGATCGGTTTACTTTTAATTTGCTTAGAATATCAATCAAAATCCACACCGAAAAGAACGAAATTATAATTATCCGTCCAGGCAGGTTTATCCCACGGATCGGTCCAACCCACGACATTTGTAAATGTTGAAGGTCCTACAGAATAGCTTTCCCCGTAGGGTTTATGATGCGGCCCCAAAAGATTGCGGTTTCCCGACATCAGCTTAAATGTGACGGTATTGGCACCCTCCTGCAAAAGCTCTGTAACATCAAGCTCAAAAGGCGCAAAAGCTAAAATCCCCGCCTCTTTTCCGTTTACATACACCTTTGCCGCAGGGGCATTTAATTTCTTTAATGCAATTAAATATCGGGTATCTGCATTAAGCGAAACATTTATAGACTGCGTCAGCTCCATTTCTCCTGAAAAGAACCAATAACCGTTTTCGGTAATACTTGAAATATCTATATAATCAGCCGACTTCTTTATGGAATATTGCCTTCCTCCGAAAATCGAACGCCGTTCCCCGTAAGAATATTGCTCCTTTGACTCGGTACAAAAATCCCCTGTAATATATATACTTTCAAGCTCGGTATTATAGGTCAGCTTATTCCTCTCGGTATCGTGCATTCTCGGATCAAACAGCACCTTATATACATACTCGCTCTGATAAAATTCGCCTGATAAAACCACCTCGTTTATTCCCACTTTAACAAGGTCGGCGATTGATGCAGAGCGAATTGCTTTATCAATAAAAAATCCATTGTCCTTAAATATAAAGCTCTTACCGTTGACGGTAAATTTGTATAACGAAGGATTTTCAAGGCATAAATTAAGACCTGCGCAAGCGGATAAATCCTCAACCTCAAATCGAAACTTAAGGTCAATATTGCAAGGGCGCCTCTTTTCCAAGAGCTCATTTTGTAATGCTATAATCGCCTTTTCGGGTTGCCATTCACCGTTATCCACACGGTATTCGCACGAATCAAGGGTAAGTGAATTCGGACTGCAGACAGCAATCTTAAAGATATTATCAAATACAAGCTTTTCTGTTTTTTTGCAGTCACTTTTCCTTGCAGTCTCGCAGGTCTTTAAAATATAACTTCCGTAAGGAGCAAACAACAGCTCAAGGCTTGTGCGGCCGTTGTTATACCTTGCTTCGGCATAACGGCAGTTGTCGGTCTCAATATCCCAAAAGCTGAGCGGAAGCTCTCCCCTTACAGAAAACATAACCCTCTGCTCACTGTCTGAACGGTTGGTTAAATAATAAATTACATCTCCGTCAGGCATAACGCGCGAGCAATATTCAATATTCCCGTTCTCGACTCCCTTTGTCCGTATATCTGCAAATTCATTTTTATTTAAAAGCCTTTTGAGGGTAGGAACATCATTCACAACACAAATCCACTTTGAAAGCTCCTTTAATTCAAAGCTTTCCCGACCGCCGACAAGTCGCGGAATATCTCCTATTGAATAGATAATACCGCCGTTTTTTGCAAACTCAGTCAATAAATCAACCGTAAATGAGGTTAAACCGATAAGTCCCGGAAGAAGAACCGCGCTGTAGGTGCAATTTCCAACCTCAAAGGTGTTTTCCGAAATCCTACCATGGTGCGAAATGACGGTTTCGTCCCCGAAATGATAAAGAATATGATTTTCAGACAATTCGGTTATTATTTTACTGAATTCCTCATCATATTCATAAAGCGGCGCCGTATTTTGCGGATTTTTCAAAAGATATGCCGACTCTAACGGGTGTATAACCAGAAGCGGTGCAATATCCTTGGTGTCATCCAATATTCCGCCGATTTTGCAGATGTAATCACTTAATTTTAAATGAGCGCTTTTAAACCAAGGCAAATGAATAAAAGAGGGCGGATAATCGCGCTTTCGATATCCCATAAGCGAATAAGCCTCAAGATGCGGACAAAATGATGTCACACCGTTTACCATCTGCCATTGCGCCATCCATTTAAGCTCATTTAGGCTTACATCCCAACCGCAAAGTGCGAAGGATTCAGATATTGTCTCCTTACCGAGCTGACTTGCAACGCTTCCAAGCTGTTTAGGAACGAGGGGATTACCTATTTCACGTCCCAACCAATCAACACCGGGCTCGTGAAAGTATTCATAACAGGACATTACGCCTGCGGTGCTTTGCATTTGCATAGTAAGACTCTGCTCATTCATCATATGCCCTGTAAGCCTGCAGTTATGAGCGGTGCACCAATCGTACATCTGTTTTATAAAAGCCTCTCTGAAAAGCGTAGAAACCATATTGAAAAAATCCGAGCGGAAACGGTAAGAGCCTTCCCCCTCGGTAAACAAGAGCGGGAGCTCAGGCACAAGCTCATATCCGTATTTTTCACGGAAATAATCAGGGAAAACCTGTGACCACGGAAGCTCACCGCTGTTCCCGAATTGAGGTTCATCGGTAAAAAATCCTTTAAGTGAGCTGCCGAAACGCTCAGCAAAGCTTTCATAATATTTTTGATGAGTACATTCAATGAAATAAGCAATACAAGCCTTGTTAAAAACATCTATGTAATAAGGGCTTGCGCTGTAATATACTGCAATACAATTCTTTTGAGGAACACTTATCTGAGTGATTCTTCCGTTATCTGTTCTGTAAAGTCCAATCAGATTTTGAGGTATCGTTTCGGGATTTTCAACCAGGGCATATTTAAGCATTTTTTGCTGAAAATCGACGCCTTTTTTAGGAGCCTCGCCGTTTGCAAAACCGCTCGGCCAACCGTTTTCATCATATGCCCAAGCCTCCATTCCAAGCCTGTCTGCACAGTCAAGGCAGGCTTCTATGCAATCGAACCAGTCTTCCCCCATATACTCGGTGGTAAGACCTCCCCTTGCATGCATAAAAAAGCCTTCAATCCCCGCATTTTTCATTTCGTTTATCTGCCGGCAGAGCTCATTTTTATCAAGCTTATCATTCCAGCTCCAAAACGGTTTTACCATTCTTTTACGTATCTGAAATTTTTTGTTCATAGCAACAGCCGTTCCTTTTTCTGTTCAAGGTACAAATTTACTGTTTGGCATGTTTTAATACCGCCAAAACGGACTGATTTTCCCTGTCATTTACAAAATGCCAACCTATATTCATAAGGTGATCGCCGCCGTAACGTTTATCTGTTCCGTCAAGGGCATAAATCGCATTTTCATCAAGTCCGCTAAGCTTGATAAACTCGTCGGGCGCGTTTGGAACGGGTGTACTGCAATTTATTGTTAAAACCACGGTTTTCTTATCCTCTGAAACAAATTCAACGGCACAAACCCTGCTCTCAAACGGCGATTTTAAGCGATAGCAATCGCCCTTATGGAATACCTCGCCCAATTCGCGGTAGGTCTTTATTGCCTTTTCTGCGGTTTTAAGTTCCTCCTCGGTGCATTTATTAAGGTCAAGCTCAAATCCGAACTGCCCCGCCATTGCAACATTGCAGCGCATATCAAAGCTTGTGATTCTGCCGACCTGATGATTAGGCACAGCCGAAACGTGGGCGCCCATGGCGCTGAAGGGATAGACTATGCTTGTGCCGTACTGGATTTTAAGACGCTCTACGGCATCGCTGTCATCGCTTGTCCAAGTTTGGGGCGCATAATAAAGCATACCCGCGTCAAACCTCGCGCCGCCTCCTGCACAGCTTTCAACAAGTAGGTTCGGGAATCTGCTTGTTATTGTTTCAAGCACTCTGTACAGCCCTAAAATATAGCGGTGCATCACCTCGCCCTGATGCTCACAATCAAGCAGAGCGGAGCCGGGTTCGGACATACAGCGGTTCATATCCCATTTAATATACTCAATATTTGCACGGCTTAAAATTCCGCTTAAGGTTTCTATAATATAATCGCAGACATCGTCACGTGAAAGGTCAAGGGTCAGCTGATGCCTTGAAAGGGACGGCTCTCTGCCCTTAGTATGTAAAATCCAATCGGGGTGTTTTTTATAAAGCTCGGTTCCCGGGTTTACCATTTCGGGCTCAAACCAAAGTCCGAAACGCATACCGAGGGCATTAATGCGTTTTGCCAATCCTTCAAGACCATTCGGAAGTCGGTGGCGGTTTTCATACCAGTCGCCAAGACCGTTTGTATCATCAATGCGTGAGCTGAACCAGCCGTCGTCAAGCACCATTGTGTCGATTCCAATTTCGGCGGCTTTTTCGGCAATGGCAACTATTTTATCTTCGTTGAAATCGAAATAGGTAGCTTCCCAGTTATTAATAAGCACAAAACGCTCGCTATCCCTGTACTTTCCCCTGCAAAGGCGGGTACGGTAAAGCTTGTGGTAAATTCTTGACATTTCGCCTAAGCCCTTTGCAGAGTAAACCAAGACTGCCTCGGGTGTCTGAAAACTGCCGCCCTTCTCTAAAACGAACTGAAAATCAGTCGGATTGATACCGATATACGCGCGGATACAGTTATAGGCATTACGTTCCGCGCCTGCCGTAAAGTTACCGCTGTAAACAAGGTTAAAGCCGTAAACATCGCCGTGATTCTCATCTGCGTTTTTATCGCACAAAGCAATAAAGGGATTATGAAAATTACTGCTGCAGCCGTAGCGGCTGTTAATGCCCTGATTTCCGGGAACAATGGGCTGTCTTGTAATATACCGCTCCCTAATCCACGCACCGTCGAGGTGAAGTATCTCACGCTCAGCACTGCCGAAAAAATCCACCGTCGCGCTCATTGCGGAATCAAGGAGCAGCTTGTTTCCCCTGTTTACGATTTTTGTGTTTCGGGTAATAGCATCCAAATCCTCAAATACCGAATAAGATAGTAACACATCTACCTTCTGATAGGTGTCTTCAAGGTGAACCGTAAGGGTCTGCACCTTGTCCCCCTCTTCGCAGTAGGTGGCGGGAAGCCCCTCTAAGGCAGGCTTGCCCTCGGTTATTTCGTAGCCCTTATATGTAAGGCAGGAAACTCGGCTGCCGTCGGCAAATCTGAACTCGGCAGACGGCATACGCATATCCGCACTGCCAAAGGTCGAATATTCAAAGGGCAGGACATCCGACATGCCCTCTCCGAAATCCTTAGCAATATGTGCACGGGACGGATAATCCCTCAAATCCGTTTTATCCAAAGGATTAACAAGCCGCTTCCCCCAATAGCGGTGAAAAAGCTTTTCGCCGTTGCAGACACCCATAGCGTAGGTAGTGTTTTTGGTGTTAAGATAAAAAATTTCGTTCTCTCGGTCAAATGTAATCATAAGCCACCTTCCTCATCTCTATACAAATATTTATACTTCAATTAGTAATAAGGATTCCGTCTTGCAGTAAAATCCTTTCCTGTTGCCGCTATACATTCATCGTCGCAAATAATTTCAGCCTGCAAAAACGAAGGCTGTTGCTGAATATAAAAGTTTTTACAATAATAGCCCGCCACTTCGATAATAACAACATTTGAAACCTCCTAAAATGATAATTAACTCTATTAGATGCTCTATTATATAAAGCATTATAATAATAGTGTTGCTTTTTTTCAAGTTAATTATTTTTTTATTTTCGCAAATTGCAATAGCAACCTGCAGTAGTTTACAGAAAAGTAACGATTAGCAGTAGGATGATGTTGGATTGCGGAGAGAGAGCGAACCCGAACGGAGAAAACCAACATCGGCGCCGGCGACTGCTCATATCTTATGCGGCATAAATGAGGTCAAGTTCCTGCTCAAACAGCTCTTCTGGCGTTTTGTAGCCGGGGATTTTCCTTGGTAATCCGTTAATACTGTCTGCAAAGAAACATATGTCATCGGCTGAGTAATCGTCTATGCTTTTACCTTTTGGAATAAAGCGACGAAACATTCGGTTGTGGCATTCAACCGTTCCTTTCTCAAATGAGAAATATGGGCGAGTGAAATATGCCTTGGTTTTTCCATCAGTGAAAGGTCAGCAAATTCTGAGCCGTTGTCTGCAGTTATTGTCTTAAACACAGAACTGTATTGTTCCAAAAAATATGCCAATATTTTTTGGAGTGCTTCGCTAATGGCTTCAGCAGTGTGATGGTGTGCTTTAATCCAAAGGGACATACGAGTCATACGCTCGGTCATTACTAAAGCACAAGGTTCGTTTTCATCCTTTTTGCCAACAATTGTGTCAAACTCCCAATGACCGAATTCTTCTCTGTTTTCAACGTTCTCAGGGTGTTCCTCTATGCTTCTTCCAAGGTTTTGCGGTTTTCTCTTGCTTTCTTTGCCTTTGTGTTTCTTCGTAATTTTTCGGACAAATCAAAGTTTGTCAACGGTAGCAAACCAAGGTCAACATAGTTGTATAAGGTTTTGGTACAGACCATTTCATTGCGGGGAAACAATCCTTTTACCAATGCATTTCCAAAGCAAGCGTCCAATGACCAGCCTTTGTTTTTGAACTGCACTGCAACATATTGAAGAAAGCTATCATACATGTATTTTTGTTGTTCATAAACCTTTTGTATCACTATTAGGCGGTTTTGTTCTGCAGAGGTCAAGGATTTGCCTTGCTGCAACTGTTTTTCAATTGATTCAAGATTTCTGCGAAGATACGACAGTTGTTTTCCTATTGCTTTCCGGATTTTCTTTGCAGTTGGTTTGCGGCATCGTACGAGCGCCAAATAATCTTTATATGCTCTTTTTCGGTAGGTGCGCGGTTTGTTTTCTCCGGGAGTATGAAGCCGGTCAATCAACTGCTCGGTACTTTTCCGCGCCTGATTCAAAAGGTTTGCATCCTGCGGATATTTGATTCGAGACGGCGCACAAGTCGCATCAACTATCATGGTTCCGCTGTTGCTGTCATTATTGCCGTCATTGTCATCAGTACGATCTTCCGTTTTGTTCCGGGATAGTATCAT
>JBJEOD010000305.1:0-1641 GCA_051880535.1 Acutalibacteraceae bacterium
ATTCCAGACCCTTATTGCATCAGGTAAAGTCGGCGCCTTTTATTGGGGCTGGCCGGATACTCTCAGTGCCGACCTTATGAGTCAGTTTGAAATTTGTCCGTGGCCGACCTCGGGCGAAGATAACGGTGAGTATTATCCCGTTTATACGAACGTATTTGAAAGCTTCTATCCCGACGCATTCTTTATAACAAAGAAATGTAAGAATGTTCCCGCTGCACTTCGTTTCCTTGATTATCTTTACACTAACGACGGATATATGCTCAGCCGTTACGGTAATCCCGGATACCTTTACACAAAGGTCAGCGATAAGCTTTATAAGCCTACCGGCAAGAGTCCTGCTTCGACCGATCTTTTAGGCCCGAAGTGGACAATGACAGGCCGTTTCTTCTTGGTTGACGCAACCTATGCGGTAGATAACACCAGCACCTATTTGCCCAAGCGTGAAGCGGCGGACAAGATAATGGCAAGCCGTGTAAAGCAGTACAACCAAAAAACGATCCCGAGCAACTATATGAGTAAGACCGAGATCAAGAGCATTAATCAGTACAGCACCTATTTCAACAGTATGACCAGTATTTATCAGGATTATGTTAAGGGTACCAAGAGCTTATCCTCAGACTGGACTACAATGATTAATGAGTTTAACAGCAAGGGACTCAGTAAGTATCTGGCGGCGTGGCAGACTTATTATGACAGGGTTACAAAATAATAAATACTGCTTAATTAATCGGTAGGTTCAAGGCGTTCGTCACAAAAACGGTAAGCTCCCCGCTGTTGCGGGGACTGCCGATTATCACCCTGCTTCAGGCAAAATTGTCCCCCCCGAGACGAATAAGACAGGGTTGAATTATGCGGTGTTCACATACTTCCGATTTAAGAAAGTAAATTTATTGTTTTAAAATTTAAAAAATTTTACAGGAGGATTAAAAATGAAAAAATCGGCATTTTCCAAACGACTTATCTCGATTGCAACCGCGTCTATGCTGCTTGTTTCTTCGTTCAGCGCTATGCTTACAGCGTCGGCCGAAGGATCAAATGTTTTTGGGCTTTTGGACACGGAAAGCTATCAAGCAGGTTCAAACACCGAAGGACTTGCGCAGGACAACCTATTAACAAATGTTGTTGACGGCAAAACCCTTAACGGCGTTACGGCAACTACAGATGTATCAGGCGATGCCTACGTTTATGTGGACTGTAAAACTCCCGCAGATGCAGGCTTTACTCTTAGCGACATTCATTCGGTAGCTTATTATTTCAAGAACAGAACAGGCAAAGAAATTTCCGTTGCTCTTGAATATGCAAACGGCGACGCTTACGGCCGTCTTACCGGCGGCTTAATCTACACCGTTCCCGTAAACGGCTTGTCCGTTAAGGTCGCCAAGATTGCAGAAGAATCAAACGGTGCGGTTAACCTCCCCAAAGGCTTTGAGGGCTATGTAGTATACGATGCCGATACTGCAACCGATAAATCCCTTTTAGATGAAGCTACCACCTTCGGAGCTTCGGTTCAGGTACGCATTGCTTCCGCACTTTCTGCAGATGATACCTTCTATTACGGTGAAATTTGTGCAAGCACAGATACTGCTATCAATTATATAGCCTCGGTTAACAGCGCGGCTGTATATCAGTATCCGCTGGTTA
>JBJEOD010000306.1:0-1637 GCA_051880535.1 Acutalibacteraceae bacterium
ATTATTGCTATGTTCAGCGTCAACTGTCAAATCGTCAGTTATTTCAAAAATTCGTACCCGCAATCCATTAGGCGCGGAGCTGTCAATTATGGAGTGTTCTCCTGTTACGATTACAGCAGAGTTGAACTCAGCGGTTACCTTTAGCTCCCCAGAGGTATTCAATCTTTTGCGCTCTCTTCCGCTACATATTTGGTAGAGTAGCTTTCTTGACTGTAAAGCTTCGGCTGTTCCTGCTTCATCCAATACTACAGTATGACCGTTGCATTGTGACACAAATCCTAATGTTGCATTGCTTGTGCCGCTAAAATTTGTTATTAATCCCTTATCAAATAAAGGATTTGAACACACAGAAGCTGCAAGCATTGCCGCTGTTGTCTTGCCCTTAGATGAAAGATTATTCAGAGCGAAAATAATACAGCCCAAGTCAATATACTGATTAAGATAGGATAGAATTATCGAGCAAAAGCCAACAAGCCATACAAATAATAGCGGAATATGCTCCATAACCGAGCCTTTTATCATATCAAGATAGGTTTCCTTTGAACCTTTTGGGTCAAAATCTATACTGCCTTTATACTTTGATACAACCTGATTATTAGGGTAGACCGCATTAGAGTAAAAAGAGCCTTTTTCCCAACCTAATTTTGAATGATGATAAAGGACAGGTGCTTTTTGTGCGGATATTACTAAATATCTCTGCACTTCTTTAGCCTGTCTCTCATCTATTAAAATGCCCTTTCTTAACAACTCTTTCTGACCGTATACGCTAAGGGCTTCAGGACTGATTTCAAAATTCACGATTTCGTTCTTGACCGTAGCTTCTACGGTATAAGTACAATTATTAGTGATTAGATTCCTATTGAAAAAAACTATTTTAAAATCAGTCGATATTGAATGAAGGTAATAACTCCGCTCTTCGTTATCAGATTTGATTTTTAGCATACAGAGCATACCATCAAGCAAAAGAAAAGGAAAAGTATCCCTTGCAAAATCCTTAAAATAATCATACTCTTCTTTGGATATTAGTCTACAGTTAAACCCACTTATTTTGGAAATTGGTAATTTCTCATTAATATTAAGCTTCATTTTTCTCACCTCGCTTTCGTCGGTTGGTAAAAAAATTATAGCACTAAAACAGTAAACAGTCAACGCAAATATAGGCACAGTTAATAACTTTGTAGGATTTACTATATCTGTTTTTTGTAAATATTGTATCTATTTTTCGTTTCAAACCTAAGGGTGTCCAAAAAGTAAAGGCTACCCTTGGGTTTGAAAATAAAGAAAAAAATCATTTGACATTAAATGTCATTTATATATCTTGCATAAAAATTTCAGATTTTCGATAGCTTCCACTCACGCGCCTTTGGGCTGAGCGGATGGCTGAATGGCTGTCCGCTTGAGTCAATAATAGTGTGTAGATTCTCAGGACAGGTTTTTTTGAGGGCTTCAAGTAGCTTTTCTTTTTCCTCTGTGTATGCCGTCCCGCGACCGTATGCCACTATCACGACATCTGCCGCCGAGCACTCCTCTAAGATGACAGAACTGTTTATGCGGTCGTTTTCGGGCTTCTTAGGATCAAGAGTGCAAAAGACATTTACGATTGAGATTGAACCGAAATTTTGTGCAACAGCATTGTT
>JBJEOD010000307.1:0-7100 GCA_051880535.1 Acutalibacteraceae bacterium
ATTTACAGCTTTTAGGAATAGGTCTTGACGGTCATATCGGCTTTAACGAGCCTGACAAATATTTTGTCAAAAGCACCCACGTTGTAGACCTGCACGAAAGCACGATAAAGGCAAACTCCCGCTTTTTTGCAAATATCGATGAGGTGCCTAAGCGCGCGATTACAATGGGTATGGTATCTATAATGCAGGCAAAAAAGATATTGCTTATAGCAAGCGGAAAGGAAAAGCGTGATATTTTGGAAAAAGCCTTTTACGGACCGATAACCCCCGAAATTCCCGCCTCAATTCTTCAGCTCCACCCTGACATTACCGTTATTTACAGCGAGGGCAAATAACTTATTGCATAATTAAAGCTTTAACTTTAATAATTCCAACTGCACTAATAGATAATACTGTTTTTGTAACGAGCACACAAAGCGTAAAAAACTTTGTGTGCTTTTCTTTTAATAGTAAGCGTCAAATCTATAGGCGTATAAAAATACCTGTCGTAGACGGTACGGCAGGTAAAGAGAATTGTTAAATTTTGCAAGCGTCGGGTGAGTTACGGGACAGAAGTTCTTCTACATCTTTCAATAATTATTTTATGCGATAGGGCGGTTGACGATTTCTTGTTTTATGATTTTTACAAAACGTGCAACCTTATCGATATCGTTATTTACAGTGTAGACATCACGTTGTGTAATTTCAAGCGTACAGCCTTTAGCAGCAGAAAGAGTCTTTCTTATGTGGTCGCGCAGACCGTCTTCATCAAGATTTTTTCCAACACCTAAAAAATTCGGACTGGGTTTTCTGTGATATACTGTTTTTCGGCCGCGCAGCTGTTCTCCCATGTATTCTTCGTTGCACCACGGAGATATCGAAACCTTCCTGAGATTCTTCACCTTGCTTATGCATAGCTCCCAAATAGGGTCTACTGCTTCACAACAACCATACGAGAGCAAACCGTATCTGTCCATAATTTTTTTATAGTAAGGAAAAATAAACTCATTGTACATTTCAGGAGAAATTCCCGCTGTTTCCTGTGAATCCATGAAACCCCATATCTGATTTGTTTTAGTTATGTTTTCTTTGGGCAGATCATTGGTAAAGCAGTAGGTGCCTTGACCTACTCTTTCACAAAATACCGTGGGCAATAAATAACCGTTATGTTCCAACAAATCAAAGTATTTCAAGTAATCGTCAGTCAGCAGTCTCATCATTTCGTGGAAAAGCTCGGGTGTATCGTACATTGCCAAATACATATTTTCCATGCTCATTAAGTGCACAATATCCTGAGTAGGAACAGTATATAATGCATTACCCACAATTTTTGCGGGAATGATATCGCCGAATAATTCATTCAGATATTCTGTTCTTTTCTCAGTCTCTGATTTTTGAATTACGCCCATCAGAGACGGTTTTAACTTATTGAAATCGCTTTCAAGATCAAACAGAGCAGGGATGAAACGCCGTCCTACTCCATCGGTATTTTCAATATTCAGATCTATGTCAAACGGTTTGAAGTATGCACCGTAATAAACCGGAATAAAGTCGCTTACGAATGTGTCATCACCGAAATATTTATGATTGATAATGTTTCTGAGAAAAATCCGTTCGAGTTCTCTTCCTTCCTCAGTATCACATTTCATAAATTGAGGCAGAATTTCATGTTCAAAAGATAGGAGCTCTACTGTCACTAAAGGCTTCTGACTTTCGCAATCGTTAAGTTTACGCCAGTCTTCTGCGAGTTCCTGCATTTCAGGACTTTTCGCTATTTCCATTTGTTCTTTTGCAAGCTCTCTTATTCGATTAAGGTCTTTACCGTTCATTATTGCAGCCTCCGATCAATTATAGCTTGCTTTTGTAAATAGTTTCGATACGTTTTATTATTTCATCAGCGTCTTCACGGCTTCCGGTGTGGCAAACAAGGTTAAGTCCTTCAGGGCGCAGCGCATTGCACACGGCATCAACATCCTGCGGATTACAGTACACCTGTATTGCTTTGCCGGCATTCTGAATTTTCTGCATTAGTTCTATCCAGTCTTTAGCAGTAGTAGCACCGGCTCCATAGACCCACTGAATACCGTGCAGATTTTCAAGAGCTAAAAGCTTGTCAATGTGGCGTAAAGCTCCGGGACCATCTAAATGATACATTGATGCATCCAGATAATCAAGCTCTTTTTTCAGAGACGGAAGAACATACTCGTCAAAATCATCATCGCTTATAAGACAGGAAAAATCGCAGCTTGTAACATACCATTTCTTGGTTGGGTGCCAAATACCCATCCAATTTGTTGAGCCGCACTGGTTTTCAGAAATAATATCAGTGAGTTTCTCAATAATTGTTTTATGAACTTCAAAGATGTCCTGCTGGATAGGATTGATATTATCGGGAGCATCAAAAAGGTCCATGCAAAGCTCCTGAGGCCCCCTGAGTGAAACCAGTCCGTCACAGCCGGGGTGAAGATCTGTAATGCCTACAAGATAATCGCCTTTGGAATCTTTTACGGCTTTTTCGGTGATTTCTTTGATTTTTTTCCAATAAAAATTATTTTCGTCAAATTTAATTTCAGGACGTTCTGAAAGATTTTTTAAATTAGGAACTGCCCATGAAGTATCCTTTCCGAATTCTATGTCGCAGCCGCACACGGCACCAAGCAGATCCGGGCCGAGATTGGGATTGAATACCGGGAAGGCTTCGCCTCCGTAATACGTATTTTCCATATTTACACGTGCGGCTTTGACGGCATAGTCTGCATCAAGCCAACGCTCCCGATCATTTTCAATATATGCAGGCGCATTGGAGTAATTTGGTTTTTCAATCGGTGCATATACAGATAAAATCGGTCGGTCGTGGTTTTCCATCGCCCAAAATTCTTCCCAGCGCTCTTTTACGTATTTTTCATTTTGATTAATCATTTATTTTCCTCCTGACATTTTACAATAGTGTATTTTACAGCACCATAGTCTCCGCTGAGCGGCGGCAGTGAAATACCGGCATTCATAAGGGCTTCGCCTGTTGCGGTAAGGCTTATTTCCGGGATGAAATATGTAAAGCTTTCATCAAGACCTTTGAATTTCATACGTCTTATAGGCGGAACTGATACGCACTGTATTAAAACATAAACGGCAAACGCATTTGTTTTATCTTTGGAAACAAATTCAAACGCACATTCATTCTCCTTAAACGGGTCAATAAGGCGATAAAAATCACCTTTGAGTACAAGTGGCGATATCTGCTCATATAACTCGGTTTGCTCTTTTATTTGGCTACGCTCTTCATCTGATAAAAGTTTAGGATTCAGTTCATATCCGAAAGCGCATGCCATTGCAACAAGCCCGCGTGTTGAAAAAGGAGTTATTCTGCCGTTCTGGTGATTCGGAACAGCTGAAACGTGACCTGACATTGATGACGGCGGATAAACTATGCTTGTGCCAAACTGTATTTTAAGTCGGGCAATAGCGTCTGTATTGTCAGAAGTCCATGTTTGGGGCATATAGTAAAGCATTCCGGCGTCAAATCTTCCGCCGCCGCCGGAACAGCTTTCAAACAGCACATCGGGAAAAGATGTTGTCAAAACATCCAGTATATGATAAAGTCCAAGCATATACCGATGAGGAAGCTCTTTTTGATGAGCAGTATCAAGATCGGAAGAACAAAAATCTGTAATGTGCTTGTTCATGTCCCATTTGACGTATGTTATATCGTATTTTTTCAGAATATCAGACACACAATCAATTATATAGTCACATACCTCGCTGTTTGAAAGATCAAGTGTGAGCTGATGCCTGCCTGTGGTATGCTTGCGGTCAGGACAGTAAATAGCCCAGTCCGGATGTGTTTTAAACAAATTGCTGTGTTTTGAAATCATTTCGGGTTCAAACCATAAACCGAATGACATTCCGCATTCACGGCACTTTTTAATGATAATATCAAAGCCGTCGGGGAGCTTCTTTCTATCTATTGTCCAATCTCCTAAAGAAGATGTGTCATCATTTCTTCCTTCGAACCAGCCGTCATCCAACACAAAGGTATCGATTCCGAGGTTGGCGGAACTTTCAATTATTTCGCAAATTTTTTCCTGATCGAAATTAAAATACGCTGCTTCCCAGCTGTTTATTACAACAGGTCTTTTTCGGGATATGAATTTTGATGTTCCCAAATGATTGCGGTAAAGGTCATGAAAAACACGTGACATTCCGCCGAGCCCCTGATCGGAAAACACCATTACACATTCAGGAGTCGTAAAACTTTCTCCCGGTGCTAAATCCCATGAAAATTGGAACGGATTTATTCCGCACAGCACACGCACTGTATCAAACTGATCAACTTCGACCTGCATCAGATGATTTCCGCTGTAAACCAAGTTGAAACCAAAAACCTCACCGGAATCTTCACTCGCCTTTTCGCTCAAAAGGGCTATAAAGGGATTGAGCTGATGGCTTGATGCGCCGCGGCGGCTTTCAACCGCAACAGTGCCGTGACGCAGAGGAGATATTTCAATGTTTCTTTCTCTGCAGTGGGAACCGTACAGCGAAAGAACCTGATAATTATTTCGGTCAAAATCAACCGATAAACTCATTGCACGGTTCAAACTGACAGGATTTTCACTATGGTTTTTGAATAATGTATGGCGGGTGATGACATTCAGATTTTCAAAAACAGTATAGAAAAGCTCTGCCGAAATCCCTGTGATTGCATCAGTAAGGGTTAATACCAGAGTTTCGCACTTGCCGTCATTTTCGGTAGTGCAGGGCAGGCCTTCAAGAGGCGGTTTGCCTTTTATTATTTTATGAGACGTATATTTCATATCTGAAATACTGCTGCCGTTTTTATAACAAATTTCAAAAGCGGGCGAATGAAAATCACCGTTTCCGAAGCTTGAATATTCAAGCGGCATAATGTCCGGACTGTACTGAAAATCATCCAAATCATAGGGAACAGGAGAAAATCCTCGAATATAGGGATAAAAAAGATGTGATAAATCTGTACCCGCTGATATTTTGCGGCCTGCATATAAATGAATCAGCCGATTATTATAATCTATTTTAAAAACATAGCTGAATTGATTTGCAGTAAGATAGAATGTTGAATTTTTTTCACAAAACGAAATCGGCATAGTACCCTCCAAAAAAGCAAATGAGATTTAATTAAGACATTATTACTTTCAAAGTTTATTATAAATAATGAGTTTTAGTGTAAATTATGATACCCTATTTTATTGCTGTATGTTAAAAATGGTGGCTTTTTGATAAATATATATATAAGAAGGAAAAGCTGAAAACGCATTTTCCAAGAATTGGTCTGATTTCCGAATTCAGAAAAAGTGATTTTGAATGGGCTGACAAAAATAAAAAATAATAAAAAACAATGCCACGTTATTTTACATCAAGCAATTAAATTAGATACAATTTGTTACACGATTCTTTATTAATTGTTGTACAATATTTCTAGAGTCATTGCCAGCAATGTCCCTTGCGATTAAAATAGTGCACATAAAAATATTTTAATCGTAAATTTTTCGGCTTTTTCTCATACCATTTATTTTTGCAGGAAAAATATATAAACGAAAAGAGGAAAATTAATGAAAAAACAAACATTCAGATCGGTCGGCAAAAAAACTATATCCATAGTACTTTCTTTGGCTTGCATGTGCGCAATATTGTGTGGCATGAATTTGCATCCTGTAGCAGAGCAAGTATTGAAAGACAAACAATTAACCCATAATGCACTTTACACAAAGGAGCAAATAGAAGATTACAACTATAAGGACTGGGGAATGCCGCTGGGAGAGAGAACGCTGTTTACTTCCAATGGAAGAGCTTATCTCAGATATTTGAACACTGACGGTTACGGTCAGGCAAGGACACCGCTTTTCGACGCCGGAAATACTGATTGGAGCGGTGCGGCTTATGTTGCTGTCCCGGTTAAAAACAACACCGATGCGCTTGCTGATTTCCTTCCGATGTTTTTTATGAATGAAGAGAGCGCTTATGTTTTAAAAGCAGGTGCGGAAATAATTTATCAGACAGGGAAGTTTATTTACTCTGAACCGCTTCCGGAGGCTTCGGGAACTGTTTCCTATATCAGTATTCCGTCGGGTTTTGACGGTACTGTTTACATTCCTGTTTCTTCGGACGCCGGATTATACGAGCCGCTGTTTCCCACCGATACAGCTTTTGATGTGACGAGCGTGGTTCAGATGGGCACCTATTTCAGAAGTGCTGTTGATCTGCTTTTGGGAGATTACAGATTAATGTACTCAGCGCCTGAGCTTTATGAAAAGCAGATAACAAATTTAGGTTGGCTTAATCAGGACTATGTAGAGTCCTTGCTTGGAGGTATAGGTACGGTAACATTGGAAGGCGACCTGATTCATATTGTAAAGCCCGCCGGTTATACAAACGGTCTTCTTCCGTGGCTTAATGCATATAATACTGATTTTTCCAATGTGAAATACGTCACATTTGAAGTTGATAATACTAATGGTACAGCATGTAATATCTTACCTGCTTTCGATATGATAACAAGCTCCGGTGAAGATATTTTCTCAATGATAAGAACTAATGTTATTTATAATTCGGCAGACTATAGACGGCAGATAAATATAGACAACGGTTCATTTGCCTACGTTGAGATACCGGCAGGCTTCAAAGGCAGCATAAGTATGGAATTCTCGCAGAATCCGGCTGATTATTTAAAAACTTGGTCCGGCAATGCTGCCGATTCAATAAACACATCTAATATGCCTATCATGAGACTTTTCATGAACTACCCGGAAGCAGATTTCCTTCTCGGAAATATCAGCGTTTCATTTGGTGAACCTGATGCGGTTGAAGCAGTAAGGATTTACGACAACGCTTCATTTACCGATGATGATATAAATAACGGTAACAATACTGAAGGTTGGGGACTTAACGGCACTAAGACCCGCGTGCAAAGCAATGGAATTTCCTATATAAATATTAAGGCTGACGGAGGACGAGCAATCTATCCGGTATTTGAAGGTATCAATTCCAACTGGTTAGGAAGAAAATTTATAGAGATTCCGATTAAAAACAACAGCGGCAGCGAAGCATTTGTAATGCCTTACTTCTTTATAAATAATGATACGGCGGTT
>JBJEOD010000308.1:0-1635 GCA_051880535.1 Acutalibacteraceae bacterium
TTACCGTTCTCATCCTGAGCAATGTAGACATTGAAAGCTGACTCACCTTTAATAGGTTCACATCGGCATTCTAAATTACCGGAAGAAGTAATTGATAACTCTGTATCATTCAGCTGTTCATCGGTTAATGGCTGACCGTCAATTGTCAATGTAACTCTGATCGGTTTCCAATTATCGTGATCATTTATCTTAAACCATGATTGTGTCTGAAGAACTGTCGCATCAATCTGTAAATCAACTTTCCGAGGTTTAATATGACATTCGTTTAACCATTTTAAATCGGGATTACCTTCACTGGTAATTGAATATTTTCCAAGATATTTGCCTTCAAAGATGATATCAGTTGATTCATCGGGTTCAAAAACTATTTTAGAACCGTTGGCATAATCCTTATAATCCGAATCCTTAGAAGTTTTAACTTTGGTTATTAATTTAACATCCTTGCCCATCAACTCGTGAGATGTAACATCTTCGCCGGTAGAGCTGTCAATAATCCTGCTTGTTACGGTGTATTCTCCCGCATAAAACTCGTCGGGGTTATCGACTTTCTCGCCGTCACTATTAATAATAGAAACATCGATGTCAACATCAGGCTCATAGAATATTTGAATAGCATCTGTGCCTGTATACGATAATGTATATTCGCCTTTTGGGCAAGCTGCAAAAGTAACAACCTGACCCGCAAGAGAAGTATCTATCGGAGCATCGGCATAACCCTTAGCTTTTATTTCGCTGTACTTGCGCTGTCCACTATCCAGTGTAATGGCAATTTCTTTACCATCCGAATTTTTCAATGAAGAAATTTTTGCGTTTGCACCTTGTGCAAAAACAATTACATTTTTCATTGATAAATCAAGATTGAGAGAAGTGCCGTTTAAGCGATTGTTCGGAAGAACCGAACGTTGAAAGATAGAATTGCATATTTTAATAAGATCGTCTTTAAGACTTGTATCCGAAGATTTTTTTGCAAAAAAGTTATTTGCTTCATCCGACTCCAGCTCGGTAGCGCCTCCAAATCCCAAATACTGAACTTTGATATCTTCTGAAGCTAACGAAGGTACTCGTTTCTGCAAATCAATCGTAGCATCCTGGTTTCTCTTTTCTTGATTAAAAGCACCATCCGTAAGAATGATCAACCACTTTTCTTCGGCTTGCGAATTTAAGAGATAAGCATACGCTTCTGTTATGGGTTCAAAAGGCGTATTAGAAGGATGAACGGTATACAGATTAGAAATCTTATCTATATCATTCTTGCTTTTCACATCGATTGCAGCATGACTTCCTCCGGAGTCAGGTTGCGATCCGTCCGTAGTTACTTCCCACATAGGAAAGATATGTAACTTGTCCTTTTCATAATTGAGCATAGATGCAAATATTTCCATCGCATATTTTGCTCTGCACCAACCTTGATTATTGTACATTGACCCTGAGTTATCAAACACAACAGCTATGTCATAATTCTTTTCAATTTTGGTGACTTGTGCCGCACCGGTTGTCAAAGGGATTGAAGCAAATATGCTAACCGCCATCAACAACATCATCAGAAATGAAGAAATTCTATACATGAATCTCATTTTTTTCTTCATTGTAATCTCCATTCTGCCGCTAAAGCGTCAGCACAAATAGGAATGAAAG
>JBJEOD010000309.1:0-7056 GCA_051880535.1 Acutalibacteraceae bacterium
GGCTGAGAAAAGTAATCGTGTGAAATGCGGGTGAAAACAAAGCTTCCCGCGGGCGCGCTCTTACCGTCCGCTCCCACAAAGAACATACGGCAGTAATACTGCGATTCCTCCTCACAGTATTCCTCAACCGCGATTTTTTTGTACTCGCCGTCTATGTAAACCTCTCCGTTGGCAACACGGTAGGAAAAGCTGTCGTAAGCAGGGGAATTTTCGCTTTTGATTATATTGCCTGTATCTGCACAAAGTCCCGCTCTTGTGCGTAAAAGTCCGCCGTCGCACCGCATATTTTCACTTTTTGCCAGCGCGCCGTCGGGTATCTCGCAGGACAGCACGTTCGTGACGGTTCCCTCCTTAAAGCTTCGTACCCTTAAGGTCTTAGAGCCGACCTGCTGTAATGAACCGAATTTCATATAATCTACCCCACAGTCACTTTAGGCAAACAGTCCTCGACGCTTTCTGTTACTGCCAGCGCCGTCCCCCGTTTTGCATTATAAGCCGCGGCAAAAATGCGGTTTCTGTCCGCATCCCCCTCGGCAAGCGCCGAAAGCATAGCAACGCCGTAGCAAAGCGCCTCCGCCTTTGCCGCGGTAATATCAAGCTCTTCTGCAACCGAGGAAAGCCCGCCTACCTTTAAATCCGCCGCAATCTGATTTATTATTTCAAGGCTCTCCCTTGCCGCAGGCTCTAAGCCGCCGCAAGTCGTGTCTGCGCCCGAATATCCAAGCAGTCCCCTTGCTCTTTTTAAAATGTCGTAGCCCGTCATTAAGAATCCTCCTTTAGCTCGTTTAAAAGTCCCTCTCTGTCGGGAACAATACCGTCGGGCAGGCGTTTTAAAAGCTGAGCGCGATTTATTATACCCTTGCTGTAAAGCGTTAACAGAGTATTTGCACATTCGCTCTCGCTGTAAGCCGTTCCCGCTCCTACCTCTATTTTTGCATTAATTATAAGCCCCTTAAGCCGCTCCCCGTCAAAGGGCACATATCTTGTTCCCTCTTCGTCTGACAGCTTAATTTTCCGCCTTCCGTAGCAGGTAATCCAAAAATCAGCCCAGATTCTCGCCAGATCCTCCGCAAAGGAATAAAAGCGGTTTTTAATGATTTGCAGGGGCATTACCGCCGCATCCCGCATGGTCATAAGCGCCGTAGCGTTTTCCGCGCGGCTGTCGCCGAGAGCTACCTCGTTCGCACCGCTTTGGGTAAGTGTATTATTAATAAGTGCCTGAGCGCTGCTGTCAAAGTTTTTTGAAAAGTCAGGCGGCGCCACGTATCTAACCGCTCCCGCGACCTCCTCGCCGCTGCCGAAGACCTTTATTATCTGCCCGGGCTCGTTGGTAATTCCCTCGGGTACAATATCGCCGTTTACCACAAGCATAGGCATACCCGTTGTCATCGCCGACCAGACGTTTGCGGTAATCATACGGTTAATGGCTATCTGATTGGGAATAAGATAGGTGATTTCGCTTTCTCCGTAAATTATGCCGCCCTGCTTTTCCCACGAAAACACCGCAAGAGGATAAAGCGACAGCCCCGTGTCAAAATCAGCCCTTACCACCGCATTTTCGGTAACCTTTACACTTTTAATTGTATAGCCGCCGCCCGCTTTATATTCCTTATAAAGCTTTGTAAGCAGGGTAATTTTTCCGTCGGCGGAGTCTTCCTCAATGCTTTTAAGGGTTAACAAATCCGCGCCGAATCTTCTCGCCTCGCGTATAACCTCGTCGGTTTCGCGGCGGCTTGATATAATAATGTAGGGCTGTTTTTGCAGGTTCTCCTCATACGGGTCGCCGAAAAAAACATTTTCAATATTAAGCACCTCGCAGGCGATGTCCCCCTTTATAGGGAGCTTTTTTTCTCCGTCCGCGAAAATGCCTGTTTTTATATCGCCGTCCCAGTAGGTATAAAGCACGCCCGTACCCGTAATATATGCGTTTCTGAGCACCCGCTCCTCCAGCTGACCCAACTTCACTCTTTCCGCCGTGACCCCGAAATAGGAGCTCAGCGCCCTCATAACCCCGTTGATTTCGGTGTCCTCGGCAATGATTTTCTTGGAATATCCGCCCTTTTCAAGCTCGGATACGGCGGTGGGAATCCCCTCTGCCGAAAAGCTGACCGAAATCGGATTGCTTAATATCTGGGACATTTTGTAGTCGCCTATACGCTTTATGACATTGTGCCTTACAAGAGGTCTGTCGTTTCCGCACTTGGCGCCGTACCATTGGTCACCTATGTAAAACCGCTCGTTTATGCGGTTCTGTTCATACATTCCGCGCTTTCCGAGGCTCGCCTTAAAATCCGCCGCCTCGCGGTATTCGCCGAATATTTCAAAAGGCTTGCTGTTCATATCCTTCTTCCTCCCTGTTAAACCGATTAAGGGGAGTACCGCTCCCCTTAACCCTTAAATATTTACCCTTTAGGCAACTGTAACCGTTGCGACATTGGAGTTGACTCCGGCAAAGCCGTCCGCTATGACCTTTACAAAGTAGTAGTATGTTCCCTTTGTAAGGGTGGTCGGGATTGTGTAGGAGGCGCTTGTAGCTCCGCTTATCTTAACAGGCGATTTTCCGTCCGCGTCCGCACAGGAATACCACTGATAGGTAAGCGCTGCGGTGCTTGCGGCTGATACAGTAATCGAGCCGCTTATGCTGCCTGCGGTAACGCTCTTGCTTGCAGGCTGGGTGTTAATCTTGATTTCGGGAGCAAGCCAAGCCCAAACCGCATCAAGACCGCTCTTGTTTACAAACACATCGTAATAAATACGGTAGTCGAATTTGTAAGCGTCGGCGTCAATGTTCTGCTCAGGGGTAAAAATTCTCATCTTCTCGGTCTTCTTGACAAGGTGAGCACCGCTTTTAGGGCATACAAGCATATATACCTCGCGAGAGCTTGCCGCGGGAGTAAAGCCGCCCGCCTCGGTGTTTCTGAAGTTGTAGGCGGTTCTCATACGCTCGGATACAACAGGAATAATCGCCACGCCGTTTATGGACTTAATCTTAAGGGTAATATCTCCCTGCTTAAAGTCGGAAACGGTGATCATACGCGAAATTTCAGAGGAGTTCTGGAGCTCGGCATACATATAGCTGTCTACAAAGGCGACTAACTCCTCGTCGTAGCCCGCGACCGACTGAACCTCGTTAATAAGACTGCAAAGTGCCTCATAGGGCTTTGAGGTGTCTCCGTTTACAAGGTTTGAACGGGTTGCCGCAAGACCTGCAAGCTTGGAGATAACATAGGCGTCGCACTCGGGCACGACCTTTGTGCGGACATATTCGCCCAAAATCTTGCCCGCAAGGTTTGCAATGCCCGTCTCGCTCATATCCTCGCGGTCAATCTGCAAGGAGCGGGCGCGGTCCATAGCCATTGTATACGAGGTGTTCGCCACGGTGATAGCACCCTTTGTAAAGCCTGTGTCGCGGTCGTAATCCGCAAGGCCCTGAAAATCCACGTCGGGGATTATCACGGTTTTAGCGCCCACAAATTTAGCGGCGAGGGCATTATCGGCAAAAAAGCCCGTAGCGCTTTTCTGAGCAAACATTTTATCAAGCTCGGTTGAATATCTTGTTGCGTTTTCAATTGAATTTATAGACATAATTTTTTCTCCTTATAGTTTATTTTATCGCCAGAGTCCCTTTAAAAACTCGGCTGTTTCGGGGCTTACGCCCCCTCGGCGGTCGGTTTGCGAGCCTATGCTTGCGCTCTGGGCACCCTCGCTTTGCGCAGCGGCTCTGCGGGCGTTTCTTTTGGCGGTATGACGGTATCTTAAATACTCGTCAAGCAAAAGCGTGCCTTTAAGCTTCGCGTTTTCCACCACCGATTCGGGCAGGTCGGAAATATCCTTTATTTCGGGAAATTCCGCCTTAAGCTCGTTTAGCCCCAAATCGCCGTCGGGATTGCTTTCGAGGCTTAACACATAATCAGCCATTTCCTCGTTTCCGCCGCACTCCTCTAAAAGCTCTTTCTTTCTCGCCTCTTTACTGCTTTTATCGAGTGCCTGCAAAAATTCCGAAACGCTTTTTCCGTCGGACGCGGCTAAGCGTCTTAAATTATCGTAGTCCTCGGCTATAGCGTCGAATTTAAGCCCCTTTTGGGCTAATTTCGCCGCCTCGTCAAGCTCTAAATTTCTGATTTCCTTATTGAATTTTACAGGAACGAGGATTTCCTTTGCGGGTTCGGGTATGGTTTCCGTCGGTTCCGCAGTGCCGTTTTCCTCCGAGGTCTCAGGTAGTACCTCGGTGTTATAGCTTTTTTCTTCCAAGTTTATTCTTCCTCTCAATTATTTCTGTGACTGCTCTGTGCCGTCATAGGATAAAAAATTGCTGTATTCCCGGCTTAGCCTTTCGGTTTCTTCCCCGCCGTACACAGGCGCGCCGCGCTTTACGGGCTTTTCACGGCGCGGGGGTCTTGACGCCAAAAGAAAGCCCAAAAGGAATGCCGCCGCGGCGGTAGAAAAAACAGCCAATACTGTCATATGTCCCAGCCTCCGTTCAAATCGGATTCGGTTATTTCAGGTAGCACGTTCGGATTTTCCTCATCGGGACGCGGGTGAAAATACTTTACGTCCTCAAAGGCGTACCTTAACGCATCACACAGGTGGTTATCGCTGTCTTTGGGCATACGCTTTCCGTTTTCGGCGGCTTTGTCGTCGTAAACGTAGGAGGAAAGCTCGCGTATCATATTAACGCAGTCGGGATTAACCGTGATTTTATACTCGTTTATAGCGTTAATTCCGTTTAAAATGCTGTCCCTTCCCTTGACCGACGGCGTAATCCTTGAAATACCTAGCCGCCTTAAGTCGTCGTTAGATTTAGGCTCAGCGCAGTCGGCGCGTATCCTCTCCTTTGCAAAGCCCATTTTCTTTATTTTCTCGGCTATGTCGCAGTTAAGCATACGCCGTTCGCAAAGCTCGCGGTATATGTAAAGCTCCTTTTCAATAGGGTTTGCCGCGAACGCCACAAAGCCCGTAGGGTCGTTGGTATAGCCGTAGTCAAGCCCGAAAAAGCTTTTCCACTTGTAGCGCTCTCCCTTTGGTATTTCCATTTTCCCGACGCTCCAGTTTTCATAAACCAGACCCTCGGAAATACCCCAGTTGCCAAGCCCCGCCACCTCGTATTTGCGGCGGTTGGTCTTTTTCATTCGCTCAAAAACCGCGCGGTCGGTTTCGTCCAAAAACTCGTTTACGAGATAGTTGGTCGAAAAGGTCGCCGTTTCCGCGTTTTCCGAATCGAAAAAGCGTTTTTTAAGCCAATGCGTTCCGCTCCAGGGGTTAAAGGTAAGGGTAGTCTGCTTGTAAAGCGGCGGCTCAATATTGCCCCTCGGCACCGATAAATCCAGCTTGTCAAAATCCGCCTCGGACGAAATTTCAAACGCCTCCTCAATCCAGACGAAATTAAGAAAGCCCGTCGGCACCGTGGTTGAGGCAAGCTTCAGCACATCATCAAAGCCGCGGAAAATTATTCTTTGCCCCGTCGGCAGATAGACCATTTCCATAGGCGACACGGTGTTTTTCCAAAACTCGGATACCCCCAAGCGCTCCTGCGCCCATTTAAGCTGTGCAAAGGTGCTGTCGCGGTGGGTGTTCATAACCTGACGTACAACCAAAAGATTGCTCTTCTCATATTTCATAAGCCTGTAAATAAAGTTAAGCGCGGTCGTCGCCGATTTTTTTGAGCCCTTGCCGCCCTTTAAGACCCTGTACCGCTTTTCACAGCTCCAGAATTCGTCGTATCCGCCTCCGATTATTTCGGAAAGCTTAATTTCCGACGTCGTCAATAATTGTCACCGCCCTTGTGCCTCCTTGTTTTTCCGAATCCTTTTCGCTCACGATTGAACGCAGCTCCTTTATAGCCGAAAGATCCCCCGACGCGGCTTTTTTGTAAAGCGCTATCATAACCGCGGTTTTTCTTGTGGGATTTTTTATTTCAAATCCCTCGTCTCTAAGCGACTGTGCCTCCGCGTCCGACAGCCTTTCGTTAAGCAGCGTTTTAAGGGTTTTATAAAGCAGCTTGTCATTCTCTCGCATTTTGTTTCCCTCCCGGCGTTTGCAATAATACTCCAAGCGTATATGGACATTCACCGACAAAAAAGCCGCGGAATCCGAAAATTCCGCGGCTTTTAACCTATCGATTATATTATATCTTTAATTCTGATTTCGCCCTTACCGTTAGGCGACCCGCTAAGCCTTGCACAGTAGCGTTCATCTGCAAAATACGTAAGCCTGTAACGCCTGCCCTCCTTCTTGATCTCAAAGCCCAGCTCCTTAAGCTCCTTTAATATCGGTTCTGTTACGCCGTCAAAATTCTCAGTCAGCTCTTCAAGCCTTTGTCTCCTTTGCTCGCCCAAGCGCTCATAATCGCTGTGCCTTATAACGTCCCTTAACAAATCAGCACTTCTTGAGCCCTCGGGGAGCGTTTCAAGCTCCTTAGCAAGTGCAGAAAGAACCGTATCCTTTATTTCACCCTCATAAAAATCACTCTCATCGCGGATACTGAGCAACACTCTGTCCGACATATCGGTTTTCGCGCTCAGCCCGCGGTTTTCCGCTTCAAGTGTCTCATTGCGACCAATCAATTCACGAGTCTGCTTTAAAAGCTCCTCATATTCGTCCTTAGACAGAGTTACCGCTCCGCTTTCCCCGTCCGCGCCGCTGTTAAGAGCGTTAAGCTTATCCTCAAGCATCATATTGTTAACCCCCCGCCAGGTGTAAATGCTCTCAATTTCCGCCGAATTTGTATTGCGGAACACCTCCCTGATTATTTTGTCGAGCATAGTACGGCTTTGACAGACGCGTTTGTGGTATTTAAACCTTATATGCTCGCATAAAGGTTCAAAATAATAAATTCCCACATTGCCGTTAAATTCGTTTTTTCTGCCGCAGAGTGCAGAAAGCGGATAGTCCAGCTCCTTGTCCGCCTCAACCAGCACGTGAGCCACGCCCTTAAGCCGTCTTGAAAGCCAGCTTACGCTGAAGGGGTCACGGTTTGCAAAGGTTTTAGAAACATAAATCACAGGAAGCTTAAAGCGCTTTTCGCCGTTGATTATTGCCGCCAAAAGCGGAACCCTG
>JBJEOD010000310.1:0-7032 GCA_051880535.1 Acutalibacteraceae bacterium
AAAAGCAAAATTCCCTCTTTCAGACTATCGCAGATAAAATCAGGAAAAATTTTCCCGAAATCAGCATATGCGCAGTCGGGCTTTACCGTCGGCTTTACCCTTGCAATTTCAAAGGGCTTGCCGAAAACAAAGCTACCCACAGTGCTTACTGGTACCGCTCCGCCCGCTATGGCATATGCCGCCTGCTCGGTTCGCCTTTGAAGGTAACAGCCCGCCAGCACATCGCCGCCCGCTAAGTCCTCTGGTTCAACGCTTACAAGCAGGGCGCTGTTGGCGTTTACGCCGTCTCGCTTGCTGTTGCTCATACCGTTTACCGCAATGCCCCCCGCCTCGCTTGAAGCGTTAATCACCTCGCCGCCGGGGCACATACAAAAGGTATACACTCCCCTGCCGTTTTGTAAATGCGCCGCCAATTTATAGTCGGCGGCTGCAAGTGCGGGATGAAGGGCAAAATCGCCGTACAGCGCCCTGTTTATATCGCTTTGCAGATGCTCAATTCTGACCCCCATGGAAAATGGCTTTCTTATCATATTAACGCCGTTATTTTTAAGCATTAAAAAGGTGTCCCGCGCGGAATGACCCGTGGCTAAAATAAGCCGCTCGCAGGGAATTTCCTCGTCGGCGGTTACAGCCGAGACAAGCCGCCCGTCCTTAAAATTCAGGCTGTCAAGCCGCGTTTCAAACCGCACCTCGCCGCCCAAGGAAATAATCTCTTTTCTTATGCTTTTTACCACGTTTACAAGTATGTCTGTTCCGATATGGGGCTTTGCGTCGGTTAAAATATTTTCGGGCGCGCCGTGCTTATAAAATTCCTCTAAAACCGCGCGGCAACGAAAGTCTTTGATACCCGTATTTAATTTTCCGTCCGAAAATGTGCCCGCGCCGCCCTCGCCGAACTGTACGTTTGATTCGGTGTTAAGCTCGCCGCCCGCGAAAAAGCGGTTTACGTCGGCGGTTCTTGAATCCGCGTCCCGCCCGCGTTCAAGCACTAACGGTCTTAGCCCCGCCCTGGCTAGCACAAGCGCCGCAAACATTCCTGCAGGCCCGAAGCCCACCACAATGGGCCTTGTTTCAGCGGGTTTTGCAGAGTTGCGCCATACATATTCACGCGGCGAATAGACAGAAGCGTTTTTCGCTCTTTTAAGCACCGCGCTTTCGTTTATATTCACTTCCGCAAGCAAGGAACAGCAAAAATGCAGCTCGCTTTTCTTCCTTGCGTCAACCGATTTTCTGTAAAGCCGCGCCGATTTAACCGCCGAAGCGTCAATTTTAAGCGCCCGCGCCGCATAAGGCTTCAGGTCCGAAAAATCAGTATCAAGCGAAAGCTTTACATTATTAATAATCAGCATTTTCTTCTCCCTCGCCGTCCGATATCTAAAACTGCCTGCACTCCGCTCCCGCGTTTTCCGCCGCCGTATAGAGCGAACGGTGGCAGGTGAACATTATTATCTGTCCGTTTTCGGAATATTCCTTCAGAAATTCAAGTGCCGTTTGCGCTCTATTATCATCATACTGCGTCAGCGCGTCGTCAAGCATAACAGGCAAGCCCTCCGAGTTTTCAAAAATCAAATCGGACAGGGCAAGTCTAAGGCTTAAATACGCCTGATCGGCGGTACCCGCGCTCAGAAAAGCCGCCTCCCTGCCGCCGAAAACGCCCGATTTTTCCACGGCTATATCAAAGGACTTGGAAATCTGCATACCCTCGTATTTTCCGCCTGTAAGCCCCTTGAAAATCTCGCCCGCCCTTTGCTCTAAAGCCGAGCCGTAGCCGCGGCGAAGCTCGGCAAAGCTGTCTTTTAATACCTCTGAAGCAATATCCGCCGCTTTGCAGAACTTAGCCTGCCTATCTGTTTTTTCCTTTAATTGACCTATTTCCTTATTTAATTCGTCGGGATTTTCAGCCGATTGCAGGCGGGAAAGCGCCGAGGACTCAGCGGCGGCAAGCCGCTCCCTTTTATCGGTAAGCTCGGCTGTTATTTTTTCATACTCCCGCTTTAATGCGTCAAAATCGGTCTCCCCGAGCTGTTCCGCAGGCAGCCTTTCAAGCCTTGCCCGCGCCTCGTCATAAGAGATATTTCCCACATCACGGACGATATAATTAAGCCTTTGCTTAATTTCCTTTTGTCTTGCGGCGTTTTCGGTAAGCGCTTCAAGCTCCTTTTTTATCTGCTCTGTATTTTCTGCCTTTTTGTAACGCCCAAAAAGCCCTAAAAGGGTTTCCCGCTCTGCTTCAAGCTCGGCTTTAAGCTCCTTAGCCTGCTCCTCGCAGTCTTTTAAAAGCGCTCTTTGTCTTTCAAGCACCGAAGCACCCGCGTTAATTGCCACGCTGATACCCTCAAGCCTTGCAGACAGGGCGGTTATCCTCTGCGATACCTTATCCTGTTCGCTCCTTAGTTTTTCACCTTCCGCTCTAAGCGAGCTTAAATCGGCGTAATATTTATCGATTTTCGCCTTGTCGGCTGGGCGCAGAATAAGCCCAAGTATAATCAAAACAGCACCGACCGCCGCCGATATTACGGCGAAAATTGCCGTGTTAAATTTTTCAAACAATACCGCCGCCGCAATCAAAAACGCCCCGCCCGCTATAATAAGCGGTATTTTTACCCCCTTTCGGCTTTTAAGCACCTCGCCTTCCGCAGCGGAAAGCTTATTTAATTTGTTTTCATTTTTAATAATTTCGGCTTTAAGGGTCTGCCTTTGTCCCTCAAGCTCTGTCTTTTCCCTTTCAAGCTCTGTAAGCTTCTGCTCAGAAGCCGCACCGTCGGGATTGCCCGCCGCTTCAAGGCTTTCGCGAAGCCGTGACACCTCGGCGGTTTTATCCTTAAAGCTTTTTTCGGCGCTTTCGGTGCGGTTTATACAAAATTCAAGTTTTTTTACAAAGGCGTCGTCAGCAAAGCCGCCTCCCTCAAGCCGCAGGTTCTCATTAAGCCTGTCAAGCTCCTCCTTGGTTTTAAGCATTTCGCGAAGCTTTGCGGCGTTTCTTATATCCTGCTCGCTGTCGATTTTCGCTTTAAGCGCGGCGGCTTTTTTCGCGTCACGCGCCATATCCGCCTTATATTCCCTTGCGCGCTCTGCAAAATCGGCGTAGTCCGCGCGGATTTTTTCCGACTGCTCCGCTTTTTTAGCAAGCTCCTCAATACGACTTATATTTTTATCGTACTCTCCCGCCCTGCCGCTTTTGGACATAAGGGCGGTTTTTGCCTTTTCAAGACGTAGGCTTACGGTATTAAAGGAAACCGACTCGTCCCCCGTTGTGACAATGTTGGAAAGCTTGGAGTTAATCTCCCCCTCCGCCGCCGCGTCCTTTTCTGGATAGCCTGTCTGCCCGATAAATACACTGCGTTCAAAGGCGGCAGAGCTAAGACCCAACAGCTTTACGCCTATATCGGGCGGAACGGATTCCCTCGTCCCCAAATCGAGGTCGCAAAGGGCGACCCTATCGGTAGAATCAGAGCTTCTGAACTCCCTTTCAAGGCGGTAATTTTTGCCGTTTAACTCAAATTCAATGCTCCCCGCCATAGCCGAGCCGTCCCACGGGGTATATTTTTTGCGTATATTTTTCGCAATCTGTGCCGAGCCGCGCCCACTGCCGTAAAACATCATTTTGATAAAGCTCATAACGGTGGTCTTGCCGTTCTCGTTATCGCCGTAAAGGACATTGAAACCGTCCTGAAAGTCGATAGCCTTGTTTTTAAGCCCGCCGAAGGCGGCGATGTTAACCCGTTTAATCCTCATTGTACGCCACCTCCGAGCTAAACGCCCTAAGTCCTAATTTAAGCGCGTTTTCAAGCTCTTCGCGCTCTTCTTCAGGGGCGTTATTTATTCTTTCAAGCATATTTTTAACAAACAAGCCCTTAAGCGAAACCTCGCCCGCAAGCTTTTCTATATCAACCGACAGCTCTGTATTATCATTAAGCTTCGCAAAATAAACCCTTTCGGATAACCTGCTTAAAATTTCGGTCAGATTCAAATTAAAATCCTCGGCTTTACTGCCTACAAGCTCAATTTTATAAAGATTTTCGCCGTATCCTTCGCCGTACCTTTCTTTAAGCCTGTCTAACGCCGCCGCGCTTATTTCGGCGGAGGAGCTTAAACCCGTAACGTCGATTTTTTCGCATATATGGCGGCGTTTTGACATAGGCACAAACCTAAGCTCGCAAATCCCCCTGCCTATTTCGCCTATATACACGCCCTTTTCGTCGGTCTCATCAAAGCCCTGCCCCTCGGGACAGCCGCAGTAGGCGTAATATGTGTCGCCTATCTTTTGCGGCTCGGTGCGCTTATGAACGTGACCGAGGGCGATATAGTCCATACCGCTGTCTTTAATAAAGCCCGCAGTTACCGAATTATAGTTGGAGCTAAGGTCGCTTCTAAGCTCCCCGTGCAGAACCATAAGATTGACATATCCGTCCTCGGGCGGAGTAATCGAAAAACGCTCCTCGCCCTTTAAATAAACGTCCTCAAAGGACCTGCCGTACACCCTAACCCTTAAATCGTCAAAGGTAACAAAGTCGTCCCTTATTCCCAAAACAAAAAGATTTTGCGGGAGCTTTCGGTTTTTAAAGGGGGAATCCGCCGAAAGGGGGTCGTGATTTCCCAGCGCTAAAACCACCTTTATATCGGGAGCAGAATCAATTTTTTCAAAAACAGCGTTTATAAACTCGTCCTCAACCCCGTTTGAATCGAAGATATCACCCGCGGCGGCGATAATACGAACCCCCTCGTCTGCCGCAGTATCGATTATCCGCTCAAAGGTAAGCAGGGTTTCGTATCTTCTCTGAGCCGCGGCGGCGCCCAAAAAGCTTTCCGCCGCGCCGATATGTACATCCGCGCAATGCAGAATTTTAACAGTATTCATCATAACACTTCCTCGCCCTTAAATCTTAACATTTTTTTACTCATTATTCAAGCCTATTGTTTGACTTTATCTGTTTAATGTGGTAAAATTCTATAAGCAAGCAAAAAAATTAAAAACGAGGTTTTAAAATGGATAAAAACAATTCCTTGGACCTACTTTTTGAAGCGATACTGACCCTTAAAACAAAGGACGAATGTGCCGAATTTTTTGCCGACGCCTGCACCCCAAAGGAGCTTCAGGCGATAGCCCAGCGCTTCACGGTAGCGGAAATGCTCTACAACAAGCGGGTTTACAGCGATATTATTGAACAAACAGGCGCCAGCACTGCGACCATCAGCCGCGTGGGACGTTCTATTAACAACGGCTATAAAATGGCGTTTGAAAGGTTAAAGCAGTCAAATGAGTGAGTACGATAATTTTGCGCCGGTTTACGACCGCCTTATGAGCGACGTTGATTACAAGGCGCGCACCGACAGGCTTTTAGAGCTTTTCTGTGAATACGACCGCACGCCCGCCCTTATGCTGGATCTTGCCTGCGGCACGGGCGGATTTTCAAACGAGTTCGCCGCAAGGGGCATTGAAGTAATAGGGGTCGATATGTCGGAAGAAATGCTGTCTGCGGCGAGGGAAAGCTCCGCAGAGCGCGGAACGGACGTGCTGTATTTATGCCAAAGGGCAGAGGAGCTTGACCTCTACGGCACGGTTGACGGCGCGGTTTGCTGTCTTGACAGCCTTAATCACATCACCGACTATGACGGTCTCTGCAAGGCTATCGGGCGGGTTTCCCTCTTTTTAGAGGCGGGCAGACTTTTTATTTTCGATGTGAACACGGTTTTCAAGCATAAATTCATACTTGCGGATAATACCTTTATTATAGAGCAGGACGGGGTTTTCTGCGCCTGGCAAAATTCGACCGACGAGGAAACGAATATTACCGATATTTCTCTGGATTTTTTTGTTGAAGAAGGAAATTATTATAAACGAAGCTCCGAGGATTTTTCAGAGCGCGCCTACACCGAGGAGGAGCTCGCCTCGGCTTTAAACGCGGCGGGGCTTGAAATTCTAAAAATATACGACGATATGACCGATAATCCCGTCTGGGAGTACACCGAGCGGGCGGTATACGTCACAAGAAAAAAAGAGGAAACAAATAATGAGTAAGCTCATAAGATGTATTACAAGCGACGGTGCGGTTATGGCATCGGCTATTGACAGCACTGACATTGTTGCAAAGGCAGAGCAATTGCACAAGACCTCTGCGGTAGTCACCGCGGCTTTAGGCAGACTGCTTACGGCGGCTTCTATGATGGGAAATATGCTAAAGGGCGAAAGCGATACCGTCACGGTTAAAATCGACGGCGGCGGCCCTGCGGGAGCTATTACCGCCGTCTCGGACTCACACGGCTTTGTGCGCGGCTACGCCGTTAACCCCGTTGTGGAAATTCCGCTTAAAGAAAACGGAAAGCTTGACGTTTCGGGCGCGGTAGGAACCGACGGAAATGTTTTTGTAATAAAGGATTTGGGGCTTAAGGAGCCTTACAGCGGCTTTGTTCCGATAGCGTCGGGCGAAATCGCCGAGGACATCACCTCCTACTACGCTGTAAGCGAGCAGATACCGACAGTCTGCGCCTTGGGCGTGCTTGTAAACCCCGACCTTACGGTTAAAAAGGCGGGCGGCTATATAATACAGCTTCTCCCCGCCGCCGACGAGAGCACAATTTCCCGCCTTGAAGAGAACCTTAAAAAAGCCCGTCCCGTAACCGAGCAATTAGACGAGGGCATGGATATTCTTGAGATTTTAAAGACTATGCTTGACGGGTTTGATACCGAGGTGCTCAGCGAGAATAAGGTCGGCTACAAATGTCGCTGTTCAAGAGAGCGCACCGAAAAGACTCTCGCCTCGCTTGCAACCGAAGAGCTTGAAAGTATTTCAGAGGAAATGCCCGAGGTTGAAATCAAGTGCAGCTTTTGCGGAAAAGCCTATGTATTTGACCGTTCGGAAATACAAAAAATAATTAATCAAAAAAAATCGAAAAAAACACTTGACAAATAAACCGTCTTATGGTAATATATTGCTTGTCGCCGGTGAGTGATAGATAGCTCCGGGCGGTACACACGATGGGAGCATAGCTCAGCTGGGAGAGCATCTGCCTTACAAGCAGAGGGTCACAGGT
>JBJEOD010000311.1:0-7029 GCA_051880535.1 Acutalibacteraceae bacterium
TCGTCAAGAGTGTAATTTTCGCTTAAATACTTTCCGATAAACAGGGTTGCCTTTCTCGCTCCCCTGCTGTTAAGGTGGTTTCCGCCGTCCCTCGTATCGGTCTTCCAGTCAAAGCCGAAGCTTTCCCTGTCTATATTAAGGTCGATAAAGGTAATGCCGTTTTTATCCGCATAATCCTTAACCGCATTGTGCTTTTTATAGCTCCAGGAGCTTTGAGAGGGCAGCTCCAAAAACAAAAGCTCTATACCGTTATCCCGACAGGTCTTTATAAGCATATCAAGCGGCGCTCTTGTTGAAAGCGGTATTTCCTCTCTTTTATCGGTCTTCACCATATATTCTCAGCCCTTATACCCCTTGACCTCGTTGCTGAGCCACTGACCTTTGGCGGTACAGTGGGCGGTATAGTCGGGAGCCTTTAACAGCTCGCGCGCCTTCACCCTTTTCCAGCGGTCATGGTACTGAAAGACCGAAAAAGCGGAGCCCATTGACGCGTTAATAAGCTTTGCCGCATTTTCCACAAGCTTTGACTTGGTAAAAAAGCCGTCGGTTTCAAGAATAACCAATTTAAGGGAATGGCACTTCATCATTTTTTTAAGCTGTGAATAGCTTTGCGCCACGGTCTGGTGACCCTCCGCGCTTACATATGAGGTGTAGCCGTAGCCGTTCCAAAGCTCCAGCGGAGAAAAGCCGCTGTAGGCGTCGGAATTGCCTATAACCGCAATATCAATCGAGTCCTTCGGCTCCGAAAAAAAGCCGTTGGCATTGGGGTTTGTTATTCCGCCCTCGGCGGTGTTGTCCTTAGGCGCCAGCATATACGATGAGACCCCGATAAGCACAAGTAGCACACACATAAAAGACAAGGCTCTTATAAGCCGTCTTACGCCGATTTTTTTCATAACCGCCCGCCTTTCCGTGCTAAAGCTGCACGCTTTTTAAATAATGCTCATAATCCTCGTTCCACCGCTTAAAGCGCTTATCCTGCCTGCGGTCCGGGATAGAACAATTTTTACTTATATATTCTCCTATAAACAGGGTTGACTTTTTCGCTCCCCTGTTGTTAAGGTGATTTCCGCCGTCCCTTGTGTCGGTTTTCCAATCAAAGCCGAAGCTTTCCCTGTCTATATTAAGGTCAAGAAAGGGAATACCGTTTTTATCCGCATAGTCCGCCACCGCGTTGTGCTTTTTATAGCTCCAGGAGCTTTGGGAGGGCAGCTCTGCAAATAAAAGCCCGATTTTGTTTTCTCGGCAGGTCTTTACAAAAAGGTCGAGCGCAAGCCTTGCCGACAAAGGTATCTTTTCCTTTTCCCTGCATTTTTTCATATATTCGCCGCCCGTATAGCCCTTCACCCCGTTATCGAGCCACTGCCCCTTTGAAAAGCTGTGATAAGTATAAATCGGTTTTTGAAAAAGCTCCTTTAGCTTCGCGGTTTTCCAACGGTTGTGGTAATCAATAAGAGAGATTAACCCGCCGCGGGTAGGCTCTGCAATATAAGCCGCCGCCTTTGCGGGATTAATACGATCGAAAACCCCGTCGGTTTCAAGCACCACAAGTTTCGGCTTTTGAAATCTAAGAAATTTTTTAAGCACCGAATACCCCTGCGGTACAGTCTGCCATGGCTCGGCACAGACATAGGAGGTGTACCCGTATTTGTTCCAGAGTTCTAAGGGCGAAAAGCCGTTTCCCGCGTCCGAATTGCCTATAACCGCAATATCGACGGTATTTTCAGGCTCGGAAAGAAAGCCGTACAGATCTGCGTGGGTTATTCCGCTCCGTCTCGTATTGTCCTTCGGTTCAAGCATTACAGAAACCGTAAAAAGAATCGAGGTAAGCAAAGAAGTAAAGCATACCGCCCTTAAAAGCTGTTTCAGTAAAGGCTTATTCATTGCCGCCACCTCCAAGCCTAAAACTGTCCGTAAATAAAGTCCACCGCGTCGTAGCCCGCGCCGTAAGCGCCGAAAATAACTACCGCCAGCACAAGGCAGGCGTAGACCGTCCAGCGGACAGGTATTCGCTGTTTAGCAAGACTGTCCCGCACCTTTATTCCCTTTTCCTGCAAAATGCTTATAATAAGCATCAGGAGCACTCCGAGAGCCGTAATAAAGAAATCCTGCTTATCCATTCCCAAGGATAAGGCGGCCCTTAAAAATCCGCCCGCGCCGAAGCAGGTGAAAATGCTTTTAAGCATATAAATCCACATTCCGACGGTATCGGCGCGGAAAAGCATCATTCCGCCTATAACAAGGATAACCGTTCTTCCTACTCTGAGCGCGTTAAGCGGCTTAGAGTCCCGCCTTATTTCAAGGGCGGAAAACGCCCTTGCGAAGAAAGGCTCAAGGTACATACCCGCCATCATTATCGCGTAATAGTAAAGCCCGTAAACAATGTATTTCCAGCCCGCGCCGTGCCAGAAGCCTATACCGAACCAGGTAAAAAACATTGCAAAGGAGGCAGGGACAAGCGAGCCTAAAAATTCATTAAAATGCGTTTTTGCGAATTTGCTCAGCTTCATAAAGGGCTTTGAAAGGGAGACCGAGTAAAAAACGTAATCCCTAAGCCACGCGCCTAAGGTGATATGCCACCGCCGCCAGAACTCACCCACCGATTTTGAGAAAAAGGGGCGTGCAAAGTTTTGGGGAAGCGGAACGCCGAAAATCTGCGCGCTGCCCGTAACTATATCCATACAGCCCGAAAATTCCGCGTATATCTGCACCGTATAAAGTACTCCCGCAAGGAGTATAATACTGCCCGAATAGTTTTCATACCCGTCAAAAACCTGAGATACAAGGATATTCGCGCGGTCGGCGATAACCATCTTTTTCAACAGTCCCCAGAAAATCAGCTGAACACCCTTACAGAGCCTATCGTAGTCAAAGCTGTGCCCCTCGTAAAGCGGGTCGGCTAAGAGATCAAAGCGTCCGATAGGTCCCTCGACAATCTGCGGGAAAAAGCTTAAAAACAGCGCGACCTTGCCGAAGCTCTCCGACGCACGGTATTTGCCTCGGTAAACGTCGATTATGTATCCCGCCGCCTGTAAGGTATAGTAGGAAATACCGAGCGGGAGTACAAATTTAAGCTCCCTTATGTGTGGCTTCAGGTGCAGAAGCCCCGCCGCCGAATTAAAGGTATGCGCAAAAAAGGAGGAGTATTTAAGCACCAAAAGCAGACCGAAAACAAAGCCTACAGTCAGGACAACTACCGCCCTTTTCTGCCAATTAATAAGTGCCTTTACCTGCTTTTTCTCCTCTTTTTCCAGTCCCTTTTTTGCAAGAGCGGCGGTATCGTTTATACGGTTTAAGAAAATTCCCGCGAAATATACCGCCGCCGTCGAAAGGAGCAGAAAAACAATCAGCCTTCCGCTGTTCAGAAAATAAAAGACATAGCTTGCGGCTAAAAGCACCGTCCACTTGAATTTTTTGGGAACCGCTGTGTAGCATATAAAAACCGTTCCCAAAAATATAAGCAAATAGGTATAAGAGGTATAGCTCATAAGCTTATTCGTCCTCTAATCTCTTTACCATAGCATAAATAGTCTCGGCACTTTTAAAGTTTTCGGGTACAATGTCGATAGGGGTTATCTCAATATCAAACTCATCATTAAGCGTGCCTACAAGCTGAACGATTTTAAGGGAATCGAGAATATGATTACCTATTAAATCGGTCTCGTTCTCCCAATCAACGCCCGCCTTTATTTCATTTAAAATTTTTATCAGTTCTTCCATTTTTATATCTCCTCAAGGTTATTTTTAAGTAATTTGCGGTCGATTTTGCCGTTGGCGTTGTGGGGCATAGCCTTTATTCGCCTGACGGTCTGCGGCATCATATATTCAGGCAGTTTTTCCCTCAATTCCGACAAAATCTCGGTAATTTCGCGCTTTTTCCCCTCGTACACAAGGATTATTTTATCCTCAGCCGCATTGTAAACCGCCGCGCAGGAGGAAACTCCGTCCAGAGCGGATGCCGCCGCCTCGATTTCGCCGAGCTCAATTCTATAGCCCATATGCTTTATCTGAAAATCAATTCGCGATATGTAAATAAGCTCGCCCTTTTCGTTGTATTTCACAAGGTCTCCCGTTTTGTAGACCGTCTCGGGATAGGCGGTGTTAAGGGGGTTTTGCACAAAGGCGGCGGCGGTCTTTTCGGGGTTATTATAATATCCCATCGCTAAAAAAGAGCCTCTTGCGTACAGCTCGCCCTCCTCGCCTGTTTTTGCCCTTGTGCCGTCCTCTTTTACGACAAATACGTCGCAGTTGTCGCAGGCTCTGCCTATGGGCAGGGTTTCGCCGTCCCCGAATTTTCGGTCAACGATATAATAGGTGCAAATATCTGTAGTCTCGGTAGGTCCGAAAAGGTTTGCAAACATAGCGTCGGGCAGCTTTGAAATCCAGTAATTAAGCTGACGGGTGGGCATTACCTCGCCCGCAAAAAGCACCTTTTTAATGTATTTAAGCTCCCCGTAGTCAAGCACCCTCCAGTTTGCGATAATACAAAGCGCCGACGGAACCCAGTAGATTGTGTTGACCCTGCGCTCGTTTAAAAGCTCTAAAAGCTTCATAGGGAAGGAAAATAGGGCTTTCGGGATTATATTAAGCTCCGCTCCCGCGTAAACAGTACTGAAAACGTCCGACACCGACATACTGAAATAAAAGGGTGTCTGACTGCCGAAAACGGTGCTTTCGTCTATTTTAAAGGTGTCTGCGTACCATTTGACATAGGAGAGCACAGCCCTGTGGCTTACCACCGCTCCCTTGGGAACGCCCGTTGAGCCGGAGGTAAAAAGTGCGTAGGCGGGGTCGGTATCTATGATTTTTTCACGTATTTCAGAAAGTCGGCCGCTGTCTGCGGGATATTTCCGCGCCTTTTCGTAATTTATCACCCTGCCGCCGAACTCCAGCCTTTGAAGCAACGAAAGACAGCCCTCGGTCACAACCGCCGCGGCGGGATTTAAGGTCTTAAATATCGCCTTTACCCGCTCGGGCGGCATTTCGGAATCGATAACGGTGTAGAAATTACCGCTGTATAGCACCCCGAACATAGCCGCAAGACAGCCTACCGAGCGCTCAGCTATTACCGCAATCGGCTTATTTATAATTCCGTATTCCGATATATTCGTTCCTATGCTTTTCGCCGTGTTTAAAAACTCTGCATAGGTCATATCGGTATTTTCATCACGGAAAATATATTTGTCTGGGAAACGACCAACCGAGCATTCAAGCATTTCAAGTATATTTTTCATTTTAGCTCCAAATTAGATATTAGATGTTAGACATTAGATATTAGACGGCGGGAGCAAGCCCCCGCCCTACGAAATTAAATTGACCTATGTAGGGACGGGTGTCCTCGACCGTCCGCCAATTAAAATCGATATTTTTTACCTATTCCTAATCGCGTCAATCGGGCGCTTGGAGGCTATGCGCTTTACGGGCAGGAAGCTTGCGATAAAGGCAACAAACAGGCTGACCGCCAGAAGAAGTATAAGCTGGCGGGGTCCGAAGCTTAAAATCGTGATAAGGATTCCCACCTGAGTTCTCATAAGCTGATTGAAAATCACCGTCGCGGCGAAAACACCTATGCTTGACAGCACAAAGTTTATCATTGCGATAACAAAGCTTTCCGCAAAGAAAATTCTGAAAACATCGTTACTGCGGGAACCGATTGCACGCAAGATTCCGATTTCCTGCTTTTTGTAGGAAATACTGGTGCCGATAAAGTTTGCAAGCATAAGCGCCGCAAAGGCCGCAAAGCCTATGCCAATCCAGAAGAAGTATTTAGACATAATTTTAAGCGCGTCGTTTACCGAGTCAAGCTCGAAGGTCACAGAGTTCTGAATCTGGAAGCGCACGTCGGAGTCCTCTCGGTAGCAGTAGGCGACCGCTGAGCGCACGTCCTCCTTTTCGGCGGGCATTGCGCCTACCGCAAAGCTGTAAATATTGTCAGCGCCGTCGGTGTACTTTTTAAACACCGAATCGCTTGTGACAATTGTTGAGTAAAGCTTGGATTTATTTCCCTCGGAGGTATTATCGATTATACCGACCAATTTCCAGCCGTCGGTGTTTGTTCCCTCGCTGAAATCGGACTCCCAAGCGGAAAGGGTGTTTTTATTTTTTAAATATTTTGCGTAATCCTCGGTATCGGGGTTTCCGTTGTAGAATTGAAGCGCGTCCATGGTGGCAATTATTTCCTTTTCGCCTAAAGTCTTTTTCTCGCCGTCAATCCAGATTATCTTTTCGCCATTTACATCCGTAAGGGTTGCTAAATACTGCGAGTCAACGCCGTAATCCTCATTTTCCTTGGCATTGGTGCTGTAAAAGCTGATATATCCCTCGGTTATCGTGGTCATCGGCGGGCGCTCGGAAATAAGCTTTTCCAATTTTTCCTTACCCACCATTATTACTTCCGCATAGCTGTAGGCAGAGGAGGAGCAGTACTCGTTGTAAAGTACATAATCCAGCATTTTTTCCGCCTTGGTCTGATGGTCCTTTTTCTCGGTAAGGGAGCTGTAACGGTCAATATCAAAGCCTGTGTCGATAACCGCGGTAACGGTGTATTTTACATTGTTAAGGATTAAAACCTTGCCGATAAGGTCGTTATAGCTGTTTATCTTTTGGTAAACGGGGGTCTGGGTGCCGTCCTTAGCCTTGTTATAGGTCGTACCGTCAAAATATTCAGCCTTCTTGAATATTTCAAAAACATATTCGCTGACCGCTATTTCGTCCTTTGTGCCGTCGGGCAGAGTACCCGCCAAAAGCTTAAAGCCCATATCGCTCATAACCGAACTGTTTATCTCCGCAAAGCCGCTGAAGGCGCGGGAATAAATGTTGTAATCGGTCTCGGTAAGCTTGATTTCGGGGTTTATCTGCGCGTCAAAGCTTAAGTCCGCATTTGTCGGAGAATACACGCCGTGCATCTTAACGCCCGACCCGTCCGAAACCTCTTTTAAATTCTTTTCGGAAATTCCGTAGCCGTAGTCGCGCCAATAATAATCAGAACCGCTGGGTATCTTTTTGGACTTTGCGACCGAAAGGTATTTA
>JBJEOD010000312.1:0-7002 GCA_051880535.1 Acutalibacteraceae bacterium
GTCGATTCCCATGGCCTTTGCCATTTCCTCATACTGATCCTCGTGAGGACATACTCCCGAAGCAGGATGAAGATTTAGAGAGGTTTTGAGATTTTTATCGTGCAGAGACTTTAAAAAGGATTTATAATCGGGAAAAAGTTCCTTATTCCATGAAAAGCCTGTCCAACCGCTCGAGTGACGTGGATCGGTGTCCTTAAGTTCCTCCGGAATTGAAGTAATATGCCAATCCATATCAATAACCGCAACCGAGAACGGTATATCTTCTTTTTCGAATTTATCCATTAAGTCGATGTATTCCTGTTGCGTATACTTATGGTATCTGCTCCACCAGTTGCCAAGCGTATATGCAGGTAACATCGGCGGCTCGCCCGTTAAGCGATAGTAGTCTTTAAGGCAACCACGATAATCATAACCGTAACCGAAAAAGTACAAATCGGTTTCTTGATTGAAACGTTCTTTTATCCAACCGTCTTCATCAAGGAGCATACTGCCGGAATCATCTAAAACCGTATATCCAAACATTGAGCATATTCCGTCACCCAAAGAAACGGTATCATCGACTTCGTCCAGCGTTTTAACAGTTCCGCCTAAAGTTTCCGCAGCTTCCTCGCCAAAAATCCATTTAGATGCTGGTTCACTCTTTAAACAAATAGATAATCCGCCGTTATTTTCATCAGCGTTCGCCATACAACAAAGTTTCAACGCTGCGGTTTCGATTACACATTCTTTTTCGTTTTTATAACTCTCAAAATTCGTTTTCGGAAAATCGCGGTAAAAAACAACCTGTGTTGCCGCATCGTTAAATTTATTCTCGATTTGACGCTCAATACGAATTAAACGTTCTGTTAAAACAGTAAAACGAAAATTACGGTATATTACCGTGTTCTCCGTTTTTGCTTGCGGACGTACTTCCCATTTAAAACGATTATTGTTCATAACAATTAGTTCTCCTATATTAATCAAAATTTTTCAAAAAAGCAAAAATCATCCTAATTTGACTATATCAAGCAATACCGATTCGTGCTCCTTTAGCGAACTGACAATCGGACGGATTTCCCGATTTTGTGATTAAATACATCTTTTCAAGCTTTGAAAGAGTGCGAACGCCGTATGGCGCATTAAAGGTTTTCTCATTAAAATAACGGTCATTTACCATACGCTCCGCCTGTTCCTTTGTACGCCTTCTTTATCGATTGTGAAACTGTAATTTGTAACCTCCGCCTTGTTTACCGTTCCGCTGTCCGCAAAGCAAAGAAAAGCCGATTATGTTCCGAATAAAAGCGAGAAGGACTATGCTGCTCCGACCGTTGTTATTGCAATTCTTCTTTTCTTTCCCGAATTGCAGTAGTCTTCAATACTCGCTTTACTGCTCTGATTTTTTGAATAATTATTTAATTCGTTTCTCATTTTATCAGCTTATAATTAATCATAAATATCACCGATTATTGCTGTTCGGAATCCTTAATGCTGCGCGGATATATTTGATAAACCATCATCCGAGCAAAATTTTTATACTTTGCCGATAATAAAATATTCTATAAATTAATCGTTTGCCTTGCAGGAACAACAATGCTTTTACCGTCGCTTCTAACCCATACATCTGTCGCAGTCGGATTGTAAATCACATCGCCGCTGACAGAGTATATAAGGCTTTTGTAAGCCGCCACATAATCGTATACTTCAATATTTGTTGCATACCAGACATTATCGTTATTTGCTACCTTTGCGAAAAATTCCTCAATAACATTCCAGTTATCGTATTGGCGAAATTCGTAAGTATGCCCCCACAGATAAAACAGCCAGCCATTTTTGTGCGGATCGTAACCGTTTAGGAATATATCGGTAAGTTTCATAAGCTCTGGGTCATCATGGTGACAGGTAGGTTTCAATCTCAGCCAATCGGTTGGGAGATCAAATGAATGATCGGACTCGACTGTTCTTGCGTACACAATTCCCGCTTGCTTTAAAATGTCTACAACATCGTCATTATAATGACCAAACGGGTAAGCGTGGCCGCGGACCATTTTTCCTGTAAGCTTTTCAAGCTCCTGCCTGTCCTTTAATATTTCAAGCATGCACTGGGAGGTGGGCAGACGGTCTAAAAAAGGGTGAGTAAAGCCGTGAGTAGCGACCTCGCAAAGCGGATTATCATAAACCCTTTTAACCTCACTTTTCGGGAGACGAAAATGCACCTGACCTTCAGGGCAAACACTTCCCTCGGGGTTAAATATGCCCGCATTAATATTAAATGTGCATTTGATATTGTATTTTTCTAAAAGCTCTACAAGCCTTATATCCGTATCCACGCCGTCATCATAGCTTAAAGTAAGAGCTTTTTCCTTGCCGTTTGGAAAAAGTAAATAAGTTTCCATAATTATTCTCCGTTCTACCACTAAAATATCATTATAAGCCGGTTTTAAAAGCAATAGTTGCATTTTAAAAGTTCTTGTTAAATGAAACCAAATTAGCGCAACCTTAATTCGGTCATTGTTTCTAATAGTTTCTTTACATAGAGATACACTCCTGCGCTCCATCCCATCATAGTAGGCGTTTCATACTCTGTTGCAGTAGATACCTCAGCCGTTACAACATTATACTTTTCCCATAAATTACCGGTTTTTTTAAAGTTGTTTTCAACAATCATAGCGTATTTTTGTGCTATACGTTCAGCGTCTTTTTTATATCCATAGTTAAGAAGTCCTTTTATCACCATATAGTGAAGGCATGCCCAACCGTTCGGATAATCCCATTGCAAAAGCATATTGGTATCTTTATTTTCACAACCTGCTATTCCGTATTCTGTTTCTATTTTTGATAAGTACGAAACCGTTTTTTCAGCCTGTTCTTTTGTCGCCAATCCAAAAGCTAAAGGAAAAAATGAAGCAGCCGAAAACAATCCTGATATTTCTTTTTTATCAAAATCATAATCAAAAAACACACCAAGGTCGTCACACATCAGTTCATTCATTAGTGCTTTCCGCTTTTCGGCTTTTTCCCTCCATATGTTGGAATTACCGTTGTTAAGAACATCTGAAAAATATGAAAGATTTACCTCCATACCATATAAGAGCGAATTCAGACACACAGGATTAAACATATGTGCTCTTAAACCGAAGCGACTGGTGCAATCCCAACCGCTTTCTGCAAACGCCGAAAAGCATTTAGCATACTCTATTATTTCGTTTTCATCGGCAGGCATTTTAACTCCGCAGCGCTCACAAAGCCATCCTGCGGTTTCTCTGTTAAAAAAGCCTTCATCATCGCAGTAATATCTGTTGAGACCCGAAGATGTTTTGCGATTTTTCTGCCAAAAACAGTATTCCTTTTCAACAGTGGGATAAATCCTTTCCAGCCAAGCAGTGTCCGCGGTCTTTTCAAAAATTTCACGAACCATTTGGGAAAAGAACGGCGGCTGAGAACGGTTTAATAATCCCGTTGTATTACCATTCGGCATTTTTCCGTACTTTTCAACAAGATACGCAACATTTTCAACATTGTTAACGGCTTGTTTGACTTCACCGGATAGTATAAGCCCAATATTAGTAAAATACGTATCCCAGTAATACATTTCCTGAAAAGTACCGCTGATACACGGAACAGTATACGGAAAAGGAAGACCTATTAGTCCGCCAACATCATCTTGATTTGTCCTTACTGTTCTTATCCAATTATCAATTATAAAGTTTTCAAGAGTTTGTTTCATTTATACATCTTCCTTTTTCATTCTGAAGTTGCCAACGCGATAAAGCGTTCGTTTTTATCGTTTACAGCACAGTAAAAATGGTAGTTTTTTTCGTTACTGCGAACAAACCATGTCTTGTGTGCATGAAAATTTTCCCATTCGTATTCGCTTTTTATAAGCGGTTCGCCGTTCCAGTGCGTCCAGTTTACCAAATCGCGTGAACAGGCAAAGGTGTTAAAGGCGGACTCGCCGTCCCTGCACCTGAAAAAGAACATTACATAAATATCGTCTATCAGTATTATCTGCGGATCTCCGCAGATTCTGCCCCTCGGGTCGCCTGTTATTAAATCAATAACAGGTCTGTCGCCGTAGCGCTCCCAGCTTTCACCGTCGTTTGAAACGGCAAGGAAAATTCTTTCGGTACTGTCGTGCGCTTTGCCGTTATATGCGTTGACATATTTATAACCCGTTACACCAAGCTCGTCCTCAAACAAAAAGCTCTTATAAAGCGTTTGCCTTTCGAGCTCTCGGCTGTCGGCGTCGTCAGGCTTTAGTATCGGCTCGGGAAAGCGTGTAAAGCCGTCAGGGTTTGTGGGGTCGGTGCTTTTGGCAAGCCCCATATAAAGCGGGTCAGGCTCATAGCCGTCGCTGTTGCCCGCAAGATAGGATATATAATATGAGCCGTTAATTTTATTAAGCTCCCTCGTACCGTCAAAATTTATATCGGGGAACGCCGCATATCCTGCACATTGCTTGCTGTCCCATCTGTTTAGTTCATTCCTTTTAAAAATCGCTCCGCAGTATTCCCAATGAATTAAATCATCTGACTTTGCAAGATGCGTTTCGTAACCCGAAATATTGCAATCCTTTGCAATCGCAATGAAATACATATAAAATATACCGTCTTTTTTAAACACGGTGGGGCTGTCGGTATAAAAGTCCTCCCATTTTATAACCGCGCCAAGCTTATGAGGTGTGGCTATCTTCTTATATACAGCCTGCATTTCCGCTTCGGTAACAGCTTGCTTGTTGCTTTTCTTAAATTCTACCATATGTATCACCTTTTAATTAAATGAGTTAAAAACATCTTTTTCAAAATTCGCCGCTTTTGCCGTTTTCCTTTGTATGCATCGGTATTATTCTCTGCCATTGCTCATTATCAGGTAAAATACCGTATATTGTTAAAAATCATAATATTTTTAAATGTTATTATTGATTTTGAACCCAAAGCCCAAATTTCACATGAAATTCAGGGCTTTTCGACAAGCTGAGCTAAATAAAAACAACTCATGCAGAAATTAATTATTTGCAGAAAACGGTATTAATCAGAGCAAGCTTACTTTAAGGCATCCACGGAAAGCTCTTCCATACCTAAAAGATTTTTCCTTATATGTGTTATCTTATTATTACACCCGAATTTGAACGGTCAATTAAGGATTTTTCGAGACCCTGAAAGTATTCTTTAAAGCCGAATTTATTCCTCGGCTTATCCGTGAAGGTCTGTACCGATAAAGGCGACCTCTTTAAAATCCTCCATATTGTGACGGATAATATAGTCTATGTAGGACGCTGTCATCTTTGCTGTAAGCGCATAGCCCATAGGATTCAAATGACCAATAAGATAAAAATTCTCGTGGAACATTTTGTCGTACTTAGGCGCGTATTTAAGCAGGTCTATAACATAGGTGTTGTCGAATTTTTCGGCAAAGTCGTAAAGGAGCTCCGCGTGCGCCTGCTTGTCTTTAATGCGCAAATCGTTTTCGCCTTCGTCCGCCATAGTCATAAGAAAAAATTTGGCACGGGGCTGTATTTCCTTTAAGCGTTGAATAATTTGCGCATAATATCCCGCAAAATTTTTCTTATTGTTTCTGTAATCGAAAAAATCCACATCATTAGCCGAACCCAATTCCTGACTTTGACAGATAATATCATTTACGCCGAGGGCGATTATATAGCATTGAGACGCATATTTCGGATTCCAAAAGCCGTTTGACTCGGCAAAGCCCTCGCAGTATTCCTTTGCGGTCATACCGCCGCGGGAAAAGTTGTACACCTTACTGCCGCACATACGTGCAAGAAACTGTCCCCACGAATATTCAAACATATCGTGGCAGACGTGGCCGCCGTCCTCCTTAAGAGACTCAAACTCGCCCGAGGAAAGGCTGTCGCCTATACAGACGATTGTACGGAAAATAGAAGTAAACCCGCCATCAGACACAATATTGTCAAGCGGCTTTTCATTTTCGTTTTTAATAAATTCTTCAAGATTCATAAAGATTTGCTCCTTATAATTTGTAACTAATAAAATCGATAGCTATTTACCGGATTGCTCTCCTTTTGGAACAAGGATGCGGACATATTCCTTGACTCCGAAAGGAGTAAAAAATATGTCCGCACTCTCAAGTATTCCATATGTAGGTATTTCAACAATGAGTATCATGCAGGCGTGAAAAGGCGGTAACCCGAACCGTAACTGATTCGGCTCTCGTCAGCCTAATCATTTCTTGCAGACAACAGCAGTCTATAGTAGTGGGTGGCAACTAGGAAATGCGGCACGGGATTGTGCTTACGGGAAATAAAAAAACTAAGAAAGTGTACACATAAAAACAGATGTTTTACATATTTTCTCCCAAAAAAGCATCCGACTTTGAAGACTGCTCATATCTTCTCATTTTTCATTATTTCATTATATCCAAACTATTGACAAAGAGTCTTATTATTTTACATACTTAGTCATATGGATTAAAAACATATGATTTAAAGATATTCAGCCATTAATTTCTTCAATCGCACTAAATCAACAACGTCAAATGTACCGTTTCCAGTTAAATCAATTATATCAATGCCAAGTTGCGTTCCGCTTAACAAGGCTTGTTTCATAGTGATTAAATCACTTGCATTGACTTTACCGTCGTCATTGAGATCCCCTGTTACAAGATCGGATAAATTAAGTCCGATTGTTGATCCGTCGCTATTTAAATGGGTCAGCGAAATATCCGCGAAATAGTGACTGGATGCAGAAACACCGAAAGCTAAATACCCGGCTCTGTTATAATTTACTGTATAATTATTATTAAACAATTCGGTTCCATCAGATGATGCTATACGAATGTTAAGGGATGATTCCACAAGTTTTACCGAAATTTTAACCACATCCGGCAAAACACTTTCGAAATTAGTCTGAATTCCTGCAATAAGATCATCGCTGATTTCATTACCGGAGGCTACCGTAATTCCGCTTTTTGTAATCGCAACAATACCCTGCTTTTTATTTAAGCTTCCGTTGTCATCGAAGAACTTACCTGCGTCTTCCTGACGCA
>JBJEOD010000313.1:0-1613 GCA_051880535.1 Acutalibacteraceae bacterium
GGTAAGGACGTGCTTATCCCCGGCGTTATGCAGCATATCGAGCGGGCGGGGGTACACAGCGGCGACTCTATAGCGGTCTATCCTCCCTACAGCATTAACGATAAAATAATGCGCCGTATAGTCGAGTGCTCCGAAAAGCTTGCGCTGGCGCTGGGCACTAAGGGACTTGTAAATATTCAGTACCTTATATATAATAACGAGCTGTATGTTATTGAGGTGAACCCCAGAGCCTCCCGCACCGTGCCTTATATAAGTAAGGTAACAAACGTGCCAATGGTTGACATTGCCTCACGCGTTATGACGGGCAGTACCCTTAAAGAATTGGGCTGCGGCACGGGGCTGCACAAAATCCCGCCCTATTACGCGGTTAAGGTTCCCGTTTTCTCCTTTGAAAAGCTTAACGACGTCAATTCCTATTTGGGTCCCGAAATGAAGTCCACAGGCGAGGTTTTAGGGCTCGGAAAGACCCTTACCGAAGCCCTATTTAAAGGGCTTACCGCGGCGGGAATGACCCTTAAATCCCCCCTTTTGCAAAAAGACGTCGGCGTGCTTTTAAGCGTGGACACCCACGATCAGCACGAGGTGGTGTCATTAGCTAAAAAGTTTGACGATTTGAGGGTAAAGCTTTACGCCACCGCCGAAACCGCCGAGTCGATAAGAAGTCTCGGTATAGGAGTTACCGAAATCGCGGGGATTAAGGAGAGCGACAATGCATTTAAGCTCTTGGAAAAGGGCGATATAAGCTATATTATCTATACGGGCGCCCTTATGGACTCCACCGTGGAGGATTATATCGCCCTACACAGGCGGGCGTTACAGCTTTCTATCCCCTGTCTAACCTCCCTTGACACCGCGAACGCCCTTGCGGATATTACCGCCGCCCGCTACAATCAGCAGAACACCGAGCTTGTGGATATTAATAATATGAGAAGTGAGCGGCAAAGCCTTAAATTTTCAAAAATGCAGGCGACGGGCGACGATTATATTTTTATCGAGAATTTTGATAATTCGGTCACCTGCCCCGAGTCACTTTGCATAAGCCTTTGCGACCGTCATTTAGGTATCGGCGGCTTCGGAATAGTGCTGATTGAAAAATCAGAGGTTGCCGACGCTAAAATGCGGATTTTCAACCGCGACGGCTCGGAGGGTAAAATGGCGGGTAACTGCATACGCTGTGCCGCGAAATACCTGTATGACAATGGGCTTGTTACGGGCGACAGCGTAACTATTGAGACCGCCAGCGGAGTTAAGAGGCTGGAGCTTTACACCTCGGGCGGAAAGGTTACCCTCGCCTCGGTGGATATGGGCAGGGCAAGCTTTGCGGCTACAGAATTGCCCACAACCTTAAATGCCGATTGTCTTTTGGATTACCCCGCTATGATAGGCGATAAAATTTATAACATCACCTGCGTAAACGTCGGCAATCCCCATTGTGTGGTCTTCTGCGACAGCATTGAAGCAATAGGCATTGAAGAAATAGGACCGCGGTTTGAAAACGCGCCGATTTTCCCCGAGAGAATTAACACCGAGTTTGTCCGAGTTGTAAATAAAAATACCCTTAAAATGCGGGTATGGGAGCGCGGCAACGGTGAAACCTCCGCCTGCGGCACAGG
>JBJEOD010000314.1:0-1607 GCA_051880535.1 Acutalibacteraceae bacterium
ATAAACCGTTACATTGTCTTCCACAACGGCAATATCTTTTTCGGTGTAATCGTCCGACGCGGTGTTTCTTACCTCTCTGTTCCACAGCGCGTCAATCGAGCGGAAATTAAGCGGAAAGGGGTATACCCGCGTTTTAATGTAGTATTCTCCCGCATCGTTTAACCTGTGCCACTTGACAATTTTATAGGTAAGCGCCGTGTATTCCTTTGTTCCTCCGTCATTATACTGCCCTGTCGGAACAGGTACGAAAATAATCAAAGCCGCGGCGATAATTATTATAATAAAACGTTTTTTCATAGCTGGTCTCCTTAATTAAAGCTCCCGTCCCATAAGGGCATATTTGAAATATACCTTTCCTCGACCGCGGGAACATAGTATGCACCGTATTCCTTAAGTCCGTATTCTTTCATATCTCCCATTTCCTCATAGGGTGTTTCAACATAAAAGCGATAGTAAGGCATATAGTATTTATCCCACGGCGCGTTTCGGTAAATAAGCTCTACCTTTGCTATATTTTCCTCTCCGTTTAAGGTGTGCGGCACCGAGGTTACATATTTGCCCGCCTTTAAAAGCTCTTCCGCCTTTTCAGATGTGATAATCGGATAATCGCCGACCTTGTCGGAAAGATCGGCGCGGTGGATGCTTATTAAAAAAAGCCTGCCGTTGTCGTCGGGGGAAAAGTATATTTTGTTAAAGTTATAGTTAATGATTTTTTGGGTACTGTCACCCTCGGTGCAGTAAAAGCTTATATAATGGTGCTGTCTTAGGTAAATGTCATAATCTCCGCCGTGAATATTTAAAGCGTATTTATTTTGGTCAAAGAGGGCGCTGTATTTTTCTTTCAGGTATTCGGCGGCGTTTTTCATACTGTCAAATGGCGCATAGTAAGAAAAATCGTATTTTTGGGGCAGAGTGACAGCGGGATCAAGAGTGACGGTTAGGAACATAGTTCTGTCAACCTTCAGCTTAATTCCCTTCGATTCTGCGGAAAGCTCAGATGGGTTTTTGGATATATTAAGCTTATCGTCGTCAAGACCTAACTTATTTGCAATCTCCTTTAAAAATTTTTCCATTTCCGCAAATTCCGCGTCTGTGACAGGAGTGTCTGCGGCGGTTTTGTAAACGGGGAGGGTGGAAAGCTTCACTTCCTTATTCCACGGGTTTGCGTTAACAAGCTCGGAAATATCGTAAGCCCAGTACGCTTCACAGCCGTAGCCGCCCTCGTCCTCGCTTATTTCGAGCATAGGTAAGCGGGAGCTTGAACCGTTCGTTGGTTTGGTGGTTTGCGGGGGAGTTTCGGATGCCGCATAAGTTTCGCTTTCGGTTTCACTTGCGGTTTCGTTAACCGAGCTTTCGGGAGCGGTGTTTTTTTCTCCCGAAAAGACATTCGGCACCGCCGCCGCACTAACCGCGCACAGGCAGACCGAAATCGGAACAAGGGTTAATATTATTTTGTTTCTTTTTTTGCGCTTTTTTAAAATTTTCTCACTGCGGAGCATTACCTCCGCCTTTCTTTCTTCAAAGGTTTTCATATTGTATCATACTCCTTTTTAAGCTCGGCGCGAAGTATGCCCTTTGCGCGGTATAAAAGGTTGTCAATCTGCTTT
>JBJEOD010000315.1:0-1603 GCA_051880535.1 Acutalibacteraceae bacterium
GGACATAGCCGCAAGTCCCTCATCGGATAACTGTCCCTCTATCATAGTAGCCGCCGCAAGCTTTGAAGCCATAAGCCGCAAAGCGCGCTGCTGCATCGTGCCTTCAAAATAGAAGAGATATACCTCCACCTTGGGCGCCGTCTGATTAATTCTCCAGCTCCTTCTCGAAGCCTGACGGAGCACATAAAGGTTAAATGCGAGGTTGTAAAAGATAAGGGTAGTAAACTCGTTTAAATCGAGGCCGGTCTGCAACAAGAACGGATTTGTTATTAAGACCTGTACGCCCTCACCGAGCTTTTTCTTAACCCATTCCTCACGCTTTACCGCAGGAACATTCTGACGGAGTATGCAGGAGCTAATCCCCATTCCGTCGACCCGCTCCTTTAGCTTATCCTGAGTATCCAGGCGCACCCACGCGGTATAGATAATAACACGTTCTCCCGCCTTAATCTTTCTTTCTACAAGCTCCATTACCCTCTCGGTTTTCAGATTGGTTTCCTCTGGCAGCTCTTTCGGAATCACCAAAGGCTCATCCCAACCCTTAAGCCTTATTTCGGGGTGACCGTAGGACTGGTCGGGATAGGCGGTCAGGAGATTGAGATATACCGAAAGCAAACGGTTTGCAAGCCGTCTGTCCTTGCGCATAAGCTTTTTAAATTCAGTCTCCATCGACTTATATTCCTTTGCAACCGCCTCGCTCATCTCGCAGGCAACGGGAATTTCCTCATAATCGGGCAATTCCTTTGCCATATCGTAGAGCGATAAAAAGACCGTGTTTTCCATAAGGAACTTTGAATAGACAATGGGGGAAATACCGGGCAGAAACTTCTCCCGCACTTTCTTAGCGCGGTTTTTGGAGGACGCGTTATACTTTTCGTCCGCCACTTCGTAAAATGTTTCCACCACGCCGTAGTGCTGACAGAATTTTCGTGCATCGCCATACTTAAAACCGTCCATAAGCATAAGCCGCGGTTTTAGTCTGAAAAGCAGATAAAACATTCCCTTGGCGTAGCCGTTTATTAAGGTAGCGGTCATTGCCACCACCTTTTTGGCTATACCCGCAAGCTCCGCCATAGCCTCGCCCTGGGCGCTTTCTCCCGCATACTCATGGAGCTCGTCGCACAAAAGCGCGTCTATATGCTTAAACTTATGCTTTATATACCTTGAAAGCGGATAGCGTCTGTAAGCTCCCGCCGCAGGATATATACCGTTCGGGTTTTCCCACACCTCTATTATCTGTTTTTTGACAGCCTCAGTCTTAGCGGCAGAATAATGCTCCGAAACGAATTTGCGGTGAACAAATCCGTACTAACCTATCCTCACCCACTCGTTTTTCTCTGGAGAAATACAGTCGGGATTACAGACCGACCACAGCACCGTACCGCAATTATTGCACTTGTGGTTTTTGGAGTTTTCTTCACGGTAGAAAAAGCTGTCCGCAGGCTCCTTTACGGAAATCCCGTCTATATTCACCGTCATTTTCTGCACTTCACCGCATATGGGGCAAACAAAGGCGTTTTTTCTTTTGCTCCAGATTACCGCGGGCTTTCGCAGATAACCGTTCCTTGCGCTCTCCTTTGAAAGAACAAGATATACGGTTTTA
>JBJEOD010000316.1:0-6935 GCA_051880535.1 Acutalibacteraceae bacterium
TATCTGCATATCTGAACACGGTCAAGCCCCACAAGCTGACCTATGGCGGCAGCCGACCAACCGTAACGATTTATAGCAGTATTAATATAATCAACTGCTTTTAACCCGTTTTCACGGTCCTGCGGGAATTTGCTTAAGTCAATACCGCCTCCGGTAACTGCACCGGGGATAACCTCGATTCCCGCCTTGCTCAACATCATTGTGACATACGGGAGCCGCTCATTACGGCAGCTTGCTATAATCTGCGCGGCTTTCATATAATCATCAACGGTTAAATTCCTCTGCGGTTCCGCAAAGCTGTCATCGTCATTATCGGAGCGATATGCGCCCGTTCTGCGGATTGCGGGTAAAACCTCGCTTGTTATCCACCGCTTGAATTTCTTAGCGGAGGGCAGCTTGCTCGACAAGATAAGGCTGTATAACCCGCTTTCGTTGATAAGTATGGGGTTTGTACCATTGACGGTATATGATTCGTATATCGTTCTGTCCTCCTCGTCAGTATGATCCTTTAGTGATTTTGTAGGACAAGCATAGCCCAATGCTATGGCAACATCTTTTCCAACGAACCACGTTACCTCGTCAATGTCGATTGTGCGAACGCGCCCGAATTCGGGATTTGTAAATGTAATAACCTCATTCATGCCGCCTGCACCTCCTTGATTAATTCGGTAAGCATGCGGATAGCCTCGAACAAATCCGCGTAAATCTCGGACGGCATACCGCCGTTTTCTGCGCTCTCCTGACCTAACAGCGCCAAGCTGTCAATAATGCGCTTTACATCTGCTGTTGTGTGTACCATAGAATAGCCTCCATTATGAAATAATACTTGACATTTCACAAAAGAGGTAGTATAATATATTTACCAAAACCTTTTGTGAAATACTGCGTTTTGGGCATATAACGGTGATATTCGTTTTCGACTACGGGGTATCGCCGTTATTTATTTTCCTTTAGCAACAACTCTATAGCCTTTCGTATTGCCGCGCCTTTAGTTATGCCGTGTGAATTGCAATATTCTTGTAATTGATTTTCGGTATTCACATCAAGGCGAACACTGTACTTTATGGCTTTAGGGTTATCTGCTTTAGGTCTGCCCGTTTTTGGTGACATCACTTTTCACCTCACTTTTTGCCACACATTTATTATACTATATGTGTGGCAAAAAGTCAATAGGTTTTAAAAAAGTTAAAAAATTTATATTATAGCATAATTTTTTATACTTGTCAATAGTTTTAGCGAAAATTATTTGACTGAATAGGCATAACAAAAGCGTGATAGTTTAATTTATCACGCTTTTATTATGCTTATTTAAAACTGATAGTGGCTTTTTCTTGCTATTACCTCAAATTCTGCAATGCTGTCAAAATCAACAGAACTGTTTCCGAACGTACCTGCTTCAAAGCTTCCTGTAGAACCTGCGGAAATATCCATTACATTTGTTCCCGTTATGGAGAGAACTTTTCCCGCCGCATCTTTGAAAATAACTTGAACATAAAGTAAATTTATATCCTCGTCAGTTGTGTTTGTTATTCTTCCGGTTACTTTTGCATAGCCGAAATCATCTTTACGGAGCGACGTATCAGATACCTCATAATCGACAATATCTCCCTTACCCTCTTCTAACTTGAACTGTGGAACCAAATTCAAGCCATTGTCGGTAGAAACCTCTTTGTCGAGCTGCGTTGAACCTATGCTGTTGTAAAAATAGCCCTTTTCGCCGGGGGCGATAATGTCAGGACAGCTTGAAATAAACGACGAGCTTTGCAGTAAATGCCCGTCATTATCTTCAAGGTCAAATGTGCAGTCCTTTAAGTAAATGTTAGTGCTGCCCGTGTTTGTTATTTCGACAATACCGTAATATTCAACATTACCGATTGTATTTGTGTAATAGTTGAAACTTGTATCGGTATTCTCATACGACATTTTAGGCTTTTCTTCGGCAGTAGTTGCCTCCGTTTCGGCGGCGGTTTCTGCCTCCGTCTTTTGTGTAGCTATGCCCTCAGCTGTCTGCTTTTTACCGCCGCTTGACGCGCACCCTGCCGCTCCTATCAAGAGCAGAGCCGACAAAAGCAAAGATAAAATTTTGTGTTTCATATTTATACCTCCAGTTGTTATATGATAATTTATTTTACCATATAACAACAGAAAAGTCAATATTTTTAACTAAATCGCCCCGGCTTCTAACCACGCATTATAGAGCTTTAAGCCCTGTTTAGCAATCCAGTCAACCATTTCCTCATTAATCGCCCAAGCCCCCGAATATGTGTTAGAATTGCACGCCAAGCCGCTTTCATAATAAAACGCGTGTACTATCTCGTGCCTGAGCGTTTCCTTTTCAAGTTCCCGCTTGTATTTTTTGGACTCGTTCTTATAATCGCTGAATGTGGAGAGATTACCAACCGATATAGTGCGTGTGTATTTTGAACATAAACCTACGACGTCATTTTCAAATGCAGGTTCGTCCTCATAATCAAGATACTTGATACGGTATTTTGTACCGAGGATATTAACGCTTTTAGCAAATTTCATACAGCCTCCGTTATTGTCCTTTGCGCCGCCATACGCGCTCCATAGCATACCGTACACTGTCGATACTGTGATTATTCGCGTCAGGATAGGCGCTTATAATCTCATTTTCGGGTGTGCGCTCGTATTCGTATTTAGTGAATTCCTCCATAGTTGCAGGACAGCGGGTAGGGTCAATTACAATTTTTTTCAAAGATTGCAGCCATTTCAAGCCATATTTAACGCTGTCGGGACCCTTAATCGCATTACGGCAGTTAGAACCATAGCTGCGGTAGTCGCTCACAGATTTTGGCTCCGCGCTGTCTGCGGTTATCAGGTCATAGTCTTTTACGCCCTTAATGATTTTAAGTGCATTCCAAGTAACAGAATTGCTTTGCTTGTTGGCGCGATACTCGTCATATATGTATAACGTTTGACGGGCGGAGTCATAGTGCATTTTGCTCCAATGGAATGGGTCTGGGTACCAACCCCAGTCTATACCCATATAGATATTATCGAAATGCGAAATTTCCTCGTCTGTAATAGCACGGATTTCAAGGTTTTCAAAGACCTCACCTCCCGCGCCTGTTGCCTCGCCTAAGTATTCGTGTTGATAAGCACGAGGATTTGTTTCCTTAAGAGCTTCCGCATCGTCAAAAAATTGCTGACCTAACCACTCAGGCGGTACATCAAGATAGCAGGATTTATGCCGCAGGGAATCTTTGTGGGGCTTCATTACATACTGATTAGCCCAATTGGATTTGGATATAGGGGGATTGAATGTCTTAAAAACAACAAACTTTTCTCCGCCGCGCATTACCGACTGCTGAACAGAACGTATTTCCTCCTCGCCCGCAAACTCGTCAAGCTCCTCAAACCAAATGAATTTGAAATAGCCTTTTGAAACCTTAATTGATTTCATTTTCTTTGCTTTATCAAGTCCACGAAAAAGAATAACCTGCTTTGTCGGCGTGTATGTCATTTTGTACGGGCTTGTTGTGCATTTCCATAAGTCCCTTACGCCGAGAGCCTCTAAGGTCCATAACATCTGCTCATATACGCTTGCGCCTATCGTATTGCCGACCTTACGGAATATAACGGCGTTGGCATTCTTGTCCTGCATTATGCCGAGAGCAATTTCCGCACCTGCAAATGATGATTTGGTACTGCCGCGCCCGCCTGATAAATCGTAATAAGTATGTCGGCCGTCCATTATATCCCAGTGTACTGGGTAAAATGCGGGAGCAATTACATTTGTTAAGCGTACCGTATTGTCATTACTGCGTGTCGGCATCGTCTGCACTCTCCGAGCTGTTGTCCGTAGCAGGAGGCTGCCGCGGTATATCGTTTATAATTTTTACTGTCGCCGCTGCCGCCGTAGCTGTTTCCTTTGCGGCGTCGTTCCAACCGGAAAAATTATTCTGTAAGCTGAATTTTGCTCCGTTGGAACCGTCTTTATCGAAAAGCCTTTCCTCCGCGTACATTTCGATACGCGTCATAGCTTCCTCTAAAATCTCCATAAAAGGCTGTTTAGCCTTATAGTTATATAGCCCTTTGCGGCTCTTAAAGCCAAGCGCCAAAGCCAACCCAGCCGTAGTGTACGGGCGCATACGGACGATTATAGGCCGACCGAATTTATCAAGCACCGGGTTTCCCTCGTTGTCGTACAGTATCTCGCCGTCGCATTTTTCAAAATAGGCGTCAACTAACTCTTTCATTTCGGCAGGGTCAGTAAATTTAGGCGGGCGCCCGCCCTTGCTTTTAATTTCAGACATTGATTGGCTCACCTCGCTTTTTGTGGAATAGCAAAAATCCCCCGTTGTTTTCTACGGAGGATTTTTGAAAATAATTAAATGGTAATGGGATAGATGATTAAGTAAGTTCGAATTCACGGAGCATTTCGCCGTGTTCTTCGTCAAGATAATCCGCCATGTTTATAGCGGCTCCGTCTGATTTCTTGATAACAACCGGGCCGTCGCCGCCAATACTCATCTCGTCCGCACTGCTGCTGAAAATAAACGCAGTTTCGTACTCTGTGCATTTGTTGATATTCGACTTTAAGCCCTTTGCTTTTGTTAATGCCTCGTCATAATTAATCATGATATAGCCTCCTTATATGATTATTTCTTTTTTGTGCCTTTTTGCCATACGAACTTTTTAGCCCTGTCAGATATTTTTAAATTATCCACGCGGACTAAATTAACAGAACTTGTTTGAACAAGCCCCATAGTTTTTGAAATGTCTTTCATTTTTCCGGTTTGAGCTTCTACCCATACGATACGACCGCCCTGATTTTCGACATTAAAAACATGTCCGCCGCCCATACGATAAAAAATCTGAACAACTGCGCGGGAGCCGTTGCCGTATTTCTGCATTTTTGCTGTTATGTTATCAATAACGCCCTGTTCGGCTTTTGGCGTATTTCCGGTTACACCAACATGCTCTGTTCTTGCTCCCTTAAACGCGCCGCGCCAGTATGCGGCTATCGTATTATCGCGTTTATTCATATATGCAATACCGCTAAGAGTGTCACCGGGGAATGTTGGCTGTGCAGTAACATCATATCCGCGGCGCCTTAATTCATAAGCTACTACGCATCTTTGGCAGTTTTCGGAATATTCGCGGTAGTCATAAGAATGATATGGGTTTGTGCCAATTACAGAATCGCCGATAGATTTTGCTTTGCCTTTCGTGCCTATGGCCTCCCTCAAATCTTGAGGAGTCTGTTCGCCTAAGCCGTTAGACCATTGACCGTTATTATTTAACGGCAAAAGCCATTTTGAACCTCTACCACCCATATTATAACACCTCCTATAATTTAAATCAATATAATTTTACTATTTCTGTAAAAATTTTTTAACTGCTGATAAATCAATGCTATTTATTGCATTTGCTAATGTCGGAGAATCAAGCGTAATTCGCCAAGCATTATTGTGTAGCCGCACCCGCTCGCGCATTTGAGATTGGAATGATTTAACGGGTATGATATTCTCCGTGTACCCTTCGGGTACCGTGTTATATATTATAACGGCTGTTGGCTGTAATCTCTTCAGCATTTCCTTATACCCTGACAAAAAATACTCTTTGGATTTGCTGTCTGCCTGTGTTCCAACACTCGATACAGCAACCATACTCTTTACAGGCTCTCCGTCAAAACACCAATCATAGCTGTTATAATCAGACCATGATATAGTTGGAATAACTGTTATCCCGTGCATCTGCCAATACTTACCGAGCCAGTGTTTGCGGTAATGGTTGTAAATCTGTAACGCTAACGGGAAATCGGTGTATATGGAGAAATCGGGAGTACATACCGCCTGAAACTGTCTTAAGCGTTCTATATATGCGTCCGGCTGTTTCCATACCCTCTCAAATTGGTAATCATCAACGAAAAAGTGAATACCGTGTATTTCGGGTTCCTCACAGGTTCGCATATAATTAAAGCCTATCCAGTTATCAACCGTACATTGTGTCGCTTTAAGCTGTGGTATGCCATAAGGCGGAACCCCGCGGTATAAAGCTTTGTTTATGTTTTCATAATTCCTTTGCTGTCTATACATATAGCCTCCTGATAATACGGGTATTAAACAAATACCCCTATCCAATGCCGCCAAACAGCGCATTGAATAGAGGATTTTTAACTGTGGGAATAACGGAGCAAATGGGCGCCCGCCGCGGGAGGAGGCCGTAACCCGCAAGCCCTGCACCGTTTTACATTCTGCCACGTTATCATTATATCATACCAAAAAGGGACATTGGGGACAACTTTTCAATGTTTGCGTATATATCTATAACACGCTTTTTTGCAAGCGTCTATTGTGGTACCCCCTCCTATTGAGGCGGCGACCTCGTTCCACCCTAAATCCCGGTCAAATCGTAAGTAGAAAATATTCCTCAAATAGCTATCAGGAATAGAGGCTATGTATTCTTGCAATCGTTGCCGCTCACAAATACATTGAATTTGTTGTGCGGCTATGAGCATCAATAAGCGCTCTTTTTCCTCGTATAGCTTCTCCTGTCTGCTTGCTCTATTGCCTGTTGAGCGCGATGCGTCGGATAGCTTAGGCCCCGCAGGTTGTAAGGACAAAACCTCTAATTCTTTTAGCCTTTGCTGATTCGTTTCTATTTCCTTTCGCAAATGATGTAATTGTGATAACTCTTTCAGAGTCATAGACTGCCTCCTTTAGCTTGTTCAATTCTGACCTTAAGCGATTGCAAAAGACTTTCCTGCACGTCGTTTTTGTCCGACAAAGACTGTATAACATCTTCATCACGCCCGCCCTTGACAATCAAATGATGCACAATAACAGGTTGTTGCTGCCCCTGCCTGTGCAATCGTTTATTAGTCTGTTGATATTCTTCAAGGTTCCACGTCAGCCCGAACCAAATTATGTGATGCCCGCCGTCCTGCAAATTAAGACCATATCCAC
>JBJEOD010000317.1:0-1596 GCA_051880535.1 Acutalibacteraceae bacterium
AGCATTTTCGCCTGCCCAGTTGTCGATAGTATTCTTATCAACAAGATTTTCCTTGTATACCTTATTCCAGAAGGTAGCGCACTTCTTCATATTTTCGGTAGCGCCGCCGTAGGATACCTTACCTTTGGAATTAACGAAAATTCCGGGCCATACGCCCCAAGGATGTGTAAAGAAGCCGTTGGAAGACCATGTTGCATAAGGAACCTCGTCCTTTTGACCGTTGCCGTTGGGGTCCTTATCCTTAAATGCCTTAAGTACATTATAGAATTCATCCATAGTCTTAGGCATTGAAAGACCTAACTTTTTAAGCCATGTGGTATTTATCCAAAGGTAATGCTGGTCGTACTGATAATCCAAAGTACCGCCTGCGATGGAATACATTTTGCCGTCTGTCGCCTTTACCATATCCCACAGATCATAATCATCATAGAACTTGTAAATATTGGGCGCCCATTTTTTAAGCATATCCTTGGTTATTTCAACAAAGGTTCCCTCGGAGCTGTACTGCTGAACGTCCTGATCGGAAATTCCGCAGCCGCGGGCAAATATATCAGGCAGGTTGCCGCTCTGCAAAGCCAAGGTCTTTTTCTGGGATACCTTGTTTTGCTCTGAAAGATCAAAGGTGATTTTGATATTGGTCATCTTTGAATAAGTCGCGGTAAACTGAGACTTATTGGTATCGCCGATATCTCCGGAACGGGTTACCGCCATAATCTTAAGACTCTCCTGATCCTTTACAATCGGGAAACCGCTTAAATATGTATTGCCTTCAAGATTTTTTGTACCTGAGTTTGTGCCGCCGCTTACGGTTCCTGCACTTCCGCTGCCGCCGTTGCCGGAGCTTCCGCTTCCGCCGTTTGAGCCTGAAGCACCCGAACCGCCTTCGGAATCTCCGTTCTCACCGTCAGCGTTTTCGCCGTTTTCGTACTCGCCGTCCTCATACCAATCCGAGCTGTAATCGGAATCGTAATCGCTGCCGCCGCTCGTGCCCGGGTTCTTGCGGCAGGACGCAAACGAACCTACCATTGAAAGAACCAGCAGGATACTGATTATTCGTTTTGCTTTCATACTTATTCTCCTTTAATTATATTTGTGGCTTGCGCCGTTTTACCGTTCTGAAAACAGATTAGTTCATAGTTTCCTTGTAGCGATAGCTGTCGTTGATAATTTTATTACCTATTTCAACCAATTTATTTTTGAGTAAATCATACTCATCGCCGCGAATATTCTTATCTAACAAACGTCCCAAACCGTCTTCATTACCGAAGGTTTCCCAGGTGTAGCAATCAAGTCCTCCCGGAATATAGCCCTCATCCTTTAAGTCCATAAGAAGCTTGTAGCACATATCAAGACTATCCGCACAATACTGAGCAGTACGCTCATTCTTACGTCTGTAGGTTGTCGGGTACAGCCAGATTCGAACATTCTTTCTGCCGACGCCCTCCATCATTTTCATTACATATGCTTTATGCTGATCGTAATTATTACTGTCATACCAGTCATAGCCGATATCGGTTACATATCCGTATGTACGGTAGGTGATGGGATCAAGAGTTCCGTAAGGAGTTTTACCGTCAATTTCGTAAACTGACACTA
>JBJEOD010000318.1:0-6910 GCA_051880535.1 Acutalibacteraceae bacterium
ATCCTGTTCCGTTTCGGACAGGGTGCTTTTTCAAATGCTGAAGGACAATCCGAATATTCAAAAGGTGTATACCTCCTTAACCGTGACGGCTCTATTCCTGCCAACGACGATGCCAATCCCAAGTACGCCGAGATCGGCAGACGGCTGATGCAGTCGGGTACCGGCATCGTCACCGAACACGGCATTCTCTTCGTGGATGAAGAAGTGCAGTTCCAAGAACTGTACGACGGTCAGGTGTTTCCGCCTTACCTCTACGATGCGAGTATCCTCTGCACAGCAAAGGCAGAATACCACGGCAAGGTGGAATACCTGTATCTGCCTTGTGAGAGAGCCGCCATCGACAAAGCCATCGGCAGGCTTGGCGCACCCGATGCCGACTCGGTCAGCATTATCCTCGATGACTTTATGGTAGATAACCCCGAATGGATGCGCCGTCTGCGTGAGATGACGGCAAGTGAAAGCATCTATGATGTCAACGAGCTTGTAAGAGCCATCAGCAATGCGGATATGCAGCTCGACAAGCTCACCGCCGTAGCGGAATATGCCGGAGTCGAGGATGCCAAATCCATCGCAACTCTCGCCAACAGCCTCGGTCTTTTCACGCTGATCGAGGGTGCCGAGGACAACGAAGATGTGGGCAAGCATTTCGTAGAACACGATCCCGACTACGGCGTACCGGAAACCGTGGTAGATTTCATTGACTATGATATGCTCGGCGGGCATATCGCCGATGAACTGAACGGTCTGTTCGTGTCCTCCGGCTTCGTCTGTATGGAACCGGATTATTCCATCAGCGATGTCCTCGACAGCGAACAAGGAATACGGATGGGAGGTATGTAACGATGATAACCGCAGTCATTCAGCATAAAAAAGATACCTTGGTGGTGGAGCTTCCGAGAGCCAACACCGACCTGCAAATCAAGCTCCTCTCCATCGGTGTGAGGACTCTGCCGCAGAATATCAAGCTGTTCGGCGGTGAGGATGCGGAGATCGACGTGCAGCTCGCATCGGGCAGCCGAGTCGGTCAGCACCTGTGCCGACTGTTCAGCACCGAGAACAGCCTCGGCGACGTGAATACTACAGCCTATCTCGTGCAGACCGCAGACGAAGGCATCAAGACCGACCTCGAACACGATATCTACTACGATCAGTACGGCACAGCCCAGGAGCTGATCGATGACATCAAGGAACGAACGCTGGCGCTCGGCCCCGTGAAAATGAGCCTGTATTTTCCCTTAACCGGTAATATCGACGAAGGCGACGGCAACCCCTTCACCGTGGGCGACTCCTTCCTCTACGGCTACCGATACGCCATCGACGATCTCATCGAGGAATACCAAGACCGTGACGTGGAAAGCATGTTTTCCTTTCGCTAAGATAGCATAAATTTGTGTTTACGACGCCTATTAAAAGCCCCAAACGGTCGGCTCTGCCGTCCGATGTGGTACCGTGCGTGACAGCGCACTTTAACCTGCTTCAAATAATGACGACTGAGAAGTACCCGAAACACCGTGTTTTCGGTCGTTTTTTTCGAGTTTGCGGATGGCGTTAAGCTTTGCTGTTTCCCGTTCGGCCTTTCTTAATTGCTGTGCATTAAAATAGTCAACAGCCTCTTTTATGGGTCGTATGGTATAGAGCAGATTGCCGTTTTGTTTCTTGCCTGATTTTAAAGTAACGGTTGTATGCTCGGTGGTGATAAGACACTTTTCTTCAAGACTTCTCACATACTTCATAACAGTTTTACGGGTGAGACCTAACGCCTCACCCATTTTTCTGTAGCTCGGATAACACTGATAGGTTTTGTGATCCTCGCAATACATAAGGTAGTTGTATACTGCGATTTCTCCAACCGATAACCCAAGCCGCATTATTTCATTCGGCACCTGATAAAACCTTTTGTTAATATCCGGCTTTTTAAGATAATTTATCATGCTGGTTTTATTCATCTTTTACCTCCTGATTTTTCCTCGATCCATTTACGGAACCGATCCTTTTCCACCAGCAGACGGTTTCCTGCTTTGAATGTGGGGAAATCTTTTTCGTGCATTAGTTCATAGGCGGAGGAGGGTGCAATGCCAAGCACCTTTGCTACCGTTTGCGCGTTTAATACAAGCGGCAGTTCGTCAAATGTTTTGTAACAACTTTCTTTCATTTTACATTACCTGCTTTCATTTGTTTATTTGTCTGTTTGTTTTTACTGCCGCCGGAATACTTTACAGCGGCGATTTTCGCTCAATGAGCATTTGTCATCACTTGCCTTTCGGAATAAAAAAATAGCCTCCGCTTAAAAAAGTGGTGGCAGTATTCATATTGCGTATTATTAGGTTTTGTGATATACTGAAAATAAATCGGGGTGAAACAGATGCAGGTTAAATATCAAATTTACAGATTGTCAGCGAAAAGTTTAATGGGATACGCTGAAAACAGTGGGCGTACTACTTTTGAATATAGATATAAACTTTCAAAATCTCAGACCGATAAATGCAAAATATATACCGCAACACATGAGCAGGAAGATAATGCATTGTTCTTTCAGATAATGTGTCAGCTGCACGGCGAAGATTTTAAAACGCCAACCGATAAAAAATTAATAACCGACCTTTCGGATATTATTTGCATCATAGATTTTGAAGGCATTTTTGACCGAAATTCATCATCGCAAAAATATGCCGACATGCAGAACAAAGCAAAGAGTATGTTTTCCGAAGCCGGCATAGGTTTGGATTTGGGTGCAGGATATTATAGATATTATCCTTTTGAGCGCTCTGCAAGTATGAGCCGTAAATGTCAGCTTACCTTCATCCGTGATGATTTTTATTTTCCGGTTCGCAAACGAATTATGATGGGTATGGAACTTGAGACATGTCAGTTGTCCAAGCTCTACGCATACAACGGACTGATGCTTTCAAGCGGTAAGCGCGTAGATAATATAAATATAGATAAGCCGCACCGCGTTATTGTAATAGACAATCCCGAGTATACCCTGAAAGATGTTCCGGTTATTACGGTTAAGGACACCACCGGCGAAGGCAATGTTCGCAAATATGAGCGAGTGGAAACGGTTGATGATGTAACCATTACCGCATTTGACGGTGAAGGTCTTATTTCAAAGGAATACGCAAAGAAATTAGACGAGGCATTCTGCGGTGAGCATATACACACCTCGTTTCAGATTCGGATGCCCTATGTCAAGGGTATGCTTCATCAGGTGGATTTCAAGGATTTTTTATCCTCTGCCGGTGTTGAAACCGTAACAGATATTTACGGTAAAACACATTCCGTTTATGATGTGGATATTATTCTTACCAAGAGTATGTTTAAAGGCTACGGTTGGCTGAAAGAATCAAATATGACTTGGGAAGATTATTGGAAGGCTTTCCGCAAATATAATCACGCTTTATATATTACGAATGTCAGCCATGTCATACCACAGGAGTACACAGAGCTTAACTATCAATTTATCAGCACCCTTGACATAAGTGATAATGAGTTCCGACCTGCAGATTTACCTGACGGTTGGGATCATTCTCCGTATGATGATGGGCGCGAGTGGCTAACCAAGCGAACCGAAGCCGAATATTATAATCTTTGTTGCGATGAGGAATACCGCCTTAATTATTTTATAAAAGTATTGGGGATTCGCGGTTATGATAAAAGCAGTCGACGGTATAAACTTGCGCGGATATTAAAGAAGAATCCGTTATTTATAAATGAGTCAGTATGCCATGACGAATTGAAAACGAAAGCTGAAAAAATACTTGATGATTATTCTATCGGCACTATATTAGTTGAGGGGGACAACCGTTTCCTTTCGGGCGATTTAATAGAGTTTTTATACTGGCTTTTAAATGACGATCGTAAAAAGAAAAAGAGCCACCGTGTGTTTGACACAGTGGCAAAGAAAAATAAATTACAGCCCTTTTCATTTCATGCTCCGGGTTCTAAATACAGAAGCGGTCAAGTCTGTACTCTGCTACGCAATCCCCATATAGCAAGAAACGAAGAGGTACAGTTGCGTGTTCATACCGAATTTGTTAAAAGAGATAATATGCGCAACTACTATCTTAAACAGCTCACGGATATTGTTATGATAGATCCTCGCATTCTTGCGGCAGAGCGTTTGGGCGGTGCCGATTATGACGGAGATATGATTCGTACTATTTCCGATCCGCTTGTTAATGAATGCGTCAGCCGTAATTATTCAAACGCTGACCTTAGGCTGGCGAGAGTCGAACCCGTTACGCCTGACATTTGAATAATTTTGTTCGGACTTGTCTCATCACTTGCAATACGCCAGTATTGCTGCGTTCTTCGACTTCGCCCGAATCAAAATTCTTCTAAATGGCAGGTCGAAGAGTTTGTGTCTCCACCTTTTTTCGTCCTGCGAAGTCACGAATTTGCAGGAATACTAGGCGTATTTCAAAAATGAGTGCAAAGCAGGCGGGAAAAGGTGGTTACCCAAACCGTAACGGGTTCGACTCTTGCCAGCCTAAGCACCGCAGTAATATACCGTTGCTTATTATCCCATCTGCAGAACCGCAGATTCGTAAGGTTGATGACTGTTTAGCTCGGTTTGAAACTATACGAAATACCTTTTCCTCCCGTATCGGTCAGATTTCCAACACCGCACTTGACAGGAGTATTATTGCTTATAATCAAAACTCTACTGCCGAGGAGCGTGAGCGCTGCCGCAGGGAAGTGGAGACCTTGGCTATTCTTACAGGTCTTGAAATCGACTCGGCAAAAAGCGGAATAAAGCCTGACCTTTCGGAGTATTTAGGAAACGGTACTACAGAGAGAAGTATATTCTTAAAATATAAAAATCTGCAGGGAAATAAGGATTTGTCTACCGCTTGGTACCAGCCTTCCAATAAAAAGAAGATGAAGGAACTGATTGAAACTACCGATTGGGACAACGTTACATCCAATGTTGAACGTATGCCGTATCTCGCGCACAAATTAAAAGAAAACACCGCACCTATCAAGCAAAAAACAATCCCCGACAGTGAATTGTTTTCTTTTGCGGTTATGCCTGATTGGAAGGATACGCTTGACTGTGAATTACTTTCTTGGATGGACGGTCTTATTTCCGATTATAACGAAGCGCTTAACCGAATTCGTAGGAGCAGAGCACCCATAAAAACAAGACGGCGTCAAACCGATATTGAGCGAATTCTTTATTCCCGCGGACAAGAGCTGCAATATAATTCCGAGTCGCTATATTCTGCTTTTGAGGATATAGAAGCAGATTATATATCCGTTATCCGCGAGAATATTATTAATGAAAAATGGCACCTGATGGAAAAAGAGGAACGGTACGACTTTGTGAACCGACACTTTCCTGATTCTGATTTCTACAGATATTATGATCTGCTTTGTGATTTCCGTCACGGAGGTTACCGTTTGCTCGGCGATCTTATCTGCGATATTGATGATGAAAATAAATCCGAAAAGCGAAAGGAGCTTCACCGCAAAGGAGACAGTAAGGAGCTTTACGCTATGATAGACGGTTATCTTAACAAGCCGCCTGCAGAGCCGTTCCGTGAGGCTGTGATTCGTACTTGCCTTGCGCTTATTGAAAATAAGATGAAACCGAGCGATGCCGTGCAGTATGTTGTTGCTCTCGGCAACCGCAAATTTATGTGGGATGTGCTTTGCGATTATGTTGAAGAGAATGTTTTGAAAAAGGGGAAGGGCCGTGCTTAACGAAAAAGAGGAATTTTTATCTTATACGGGTGTTCCGGTATATTCATCGGCAAGTAAGCAGGACTATTCATATCTGGGCAGGATTGCCTTTGCTACAATTCTCAATTTTGAGGGACTTCCGCGAATTTTCAGCATTATTGCACGGGGTTATATGTACGGTGGCGGAGAGCCTAATACAGACCGTGCTCGCAAGGCTTTATGCGCTTGGTGCAGTATTCCCGATAAAAAGGGAACTGCCACCCGCAAAGAGTGGCAGTATAAAAGTAATTTTCGTGAGCTGCACGGTGAATTTCCCGAGCTTGTGACGGAAGACGGACAAGGTTGGTTTTACCGACATGTTCACGGTGTTGCAGATTATATTTTAAATAACCCCGACAAAACAAGTAAATCTGCATACGAAAATGCGGTGAGTATTAAAAACGGTTTTGACCGCGAGTGGCGAAACAAGGTAATTCAATTTCAAATCCCCATCTTTTCAGAGAATACCAAAGGCGCGTGGATCGTGCGTTTTGATGATATGATTGCCGACGCTTTGGAATTGGGAGAGCTGAAGGTTTATCCCGAACAACTCCCAAAAGATATTTCTGATAAAATTTCCGCCGCCGTTCCCGAGCATCTGCAAGAAAAGGTTTCCTATCTTGTGGCCTATTATCTTGCACACAAGCCGGACGACAGCGATTGGGTGGTTCTGCCTGTAGTTTCCTTTGACGCATTTTTTGGCGGCACTACCTTCAGCAAGAAGATTTTAAGTAGGCTGCCGAAGAATATTATTTTCCGCGACAGAACAGGCTACGGCGTCAGCAGATATAAGGTGTCGCAGGAATTGATACGGGGAGAATTGGAACGCCGCGAAGCGCAAAAAGTTTTCGGGAAGCAAACGCCTTTTTCTTTGGTTAAGGCGTAGTGATTTTTACCCATCGAAAAAGAGGTTATTATTCCATTTTGGTAAAAATCAAAACAAAATTTTATCGACCCTCAGGCTGTTTCAGTTGAAACAAACGCCTACAAAAGCAAAATGAAAAAATACCCACCGGATGTTGTGGTAAGGTTCAACTTTGAACCGCTGTATCCGGTGGGTATTTCTATGCTTATTTTTAGTCTGTGCTTTTGTTTTTATCGATAATTGTAATATCGTCTGCTGAAATTCCGTCTGCCCCGCAGATAATGAAATGATATTTTTTATTTCTGTAAAAGTAAAAACATC
>JBJEOD010000319.1:0-1593 GCA_051880535.1 Acutalibacteraceae bacterium
CTTAAATCGGGCGTGCTGAGGCAGGAAATTTTCCTTACTACAAAGGTATGGATTGAGCATTACGGCTATGAGCAGACTAAGGCGTCTTTAGCTGAGTCGTTTCGCAAGCTTAAAACCGATTATATTGATTTGGTGCTTCTCCATCAACCCTTTTCGGATACCTACGGCGCGTGGCGCGCCCTTGAAGAGCTGTACGGCGAGGGGAAGATCCGCGCAATAGGCATTTCAAACTTTTACGCCGACCGAATGGTGGATTTTTGCGCCTTTAACAAAATAAAGCCGATGGTAAACCAAATGGAAACCCATATTTTCAATCAGCAGAAGACCTTAAAGCAATGGGCTGATAAATACGGTGTTTGCCTGGAGGCGTGGGCTCCCTTCGGCGAGGGCAGGGGCGGCACCTTTGAAAACCCCGTCCTTTCGGAAATAGGCGAAAAATACAGTAAAACGGCGGCTCAGGTTATGCTGCGCTGGAACATTCAGCGCGGGGTTGTCGTAATCCCCAAAACAACCCATATCGAGCGTATGAAGGAAAACTTCAAGGTATTTGATTTTGCGCTGTCGGACGGGGATATGGCAAGACTGTCGGCTCTCGACAAAAACGAAAGCTCCTTTTTCTCCCACAGCGACCCGTCTATGGTCGAGTGGTTTGTTAAAATGGTTGAGGAGAGGAAGAATCGTTAGAATAGAGTACAATAAAAAACCGGTTCTATTCTAAATGTTGGGGTTCTGTGAGATTTTGCCTCCCAAGCCTTACGGGAGGGGGACCGCCGAATGGCGGTGGAGGGATACATTTTGGTTTTTGCGGACCTAAATATCCCCCAGTCACGGCTTCGCCGCGACAGCCCCCGTAAGGCTTGCGGGGCCAGAAACACCCCAACATTTAGAATAGAACCAAAAAACCGAAGTCAAAATAGATTGACTTCGGTTTTTTAGGTATCGGATTAATTTAACCGCCCAAATATGCCTTTTTAATGGAATCGCTTTGGGCTAATTCCTTACCTGTGCCTGAAATCGTGATTCTTCCCGATTCAAGAACATAGGCGCGGTCGGCGATTTGCAGAGCCATTTCGGCGTTCTGCTCCACCAAAAGAATGGTTGTACCCGCATCGTGCAGTTCCTTGATAATATCAAAAATCTGCTGAACAAGTATCGGGGCTAAGCCCATTGAGGGCTCGTCGAGCATTAAAAGCTTCGGCTTGCTCATAAGGGCGCGGCCCATAGCGAGCATCTGCTGTTCGCCGCCCGATAATGTACCCGCAATCTGATTCTTGCGGTGCTTAAGGCGGGGGAAGCGCTCAAAAACGTCCTTAATGCCGTCTTTTACATATCCCGGCTGTGTGTAAGCACCCATTTCAAGGTTTTCCTGTACCGTCATCTGCAAAAATATGCGTCTGCCCTCGGGAACGTGGGCTAAGCCCTTTGCCACAAGCTTGTGGGCGTCGGTGTGGGAAATATCCTCATCCATAAGGGTTATACTGCCCGTCTTTGTGCGCATAAGCCCCGAAATTGTTTTAAGGGTGGTGGACTTTCCCGCGCCGTTAGCGCCTATCAGGGCTACTATTTCGTCGGGGTGAACCTCTAAGGAAATTC
>JBJEOD010000320.1:0-6896 GCA_051880535.1 Acutalibacteraceae bacterium
TTACCCGCTCGATTTCACGCATAATGCTGCTGCCGAACTCCGCCTCGCGCTTTTCGTACCTTGCGTGAGCCTCCTCCTTCAGCTTTTCGGCGACCTCCTCGCGGGAGGTGTTGCCCAATTCCTCCGCCGTAAAGTGCAGGTCGGAGGGCTCGGTTATCCAGCCCAAGAAGTACTCGCGAAGACCCGTCAAATCCCAGTTGTCGTGAACCGCGTCGTCGGCAAGATAAATCTTGCAGTACTCGTCCACCGTTTCGTCAATCATCTTAATTACGGTATCCTTGAGGTTTTCGCCGTCAAGCACCTTGTTTCTCTGGGTGTAGATAAGCTCGCGCTGCTTGTTCATTACGTCGTCGTACTGCAGCACGTTCTTACGGGTTGCGAAGTTCATACCCTCCTTCTTCTTCTGCGCGCTCTCTATCGTGCGGGACAGCATTCCGCTCTCAAGCGGGGTGTCCTCCTCGACCTTTAAGGTCTCCATCATAGTGGAGATTCTCTCGCCGCCGAAAAGCCGCATTAAATCATCTTCAAGGGATACAAAGAACTGGGTGTTACCCGGGTCTCCCTGACGTCCCGCACGGCCTCTTAGCTGGTTGTCGATTCGTCTTGAATCGTGGCGCTCGGTGCCTATAATGCAAAGACCGCCCGCCTGTCTTACCTTATCCGCCTCGGGAGCGATTTCCGCCTTGTATTTGTCATAATACTCCTTGAACTTGCCGCGTGCTGCTATAATATCGGGGTCCTCGGTCTCGGCAAAGCCTGTAGCCTCGACTATCATTTCCTCGCTTAATCCGTCGTGGCGAAGCTGTGCCTTCGCAAGGTACTCCGCGTTACCGCCGAGCATAATATCGGTACCGCGTCCCGCCATATTGGTGGCTATTGTAACCGCGCCGAATTTACCCGCCTGGGCGATAATTTCAGCCTCTTTTTCGTGGTGCTTTGCGTTTAACACATTGTGCTTTATGCCGCGCCTTTTAAGCATAGCCGACAAAAGCTCCGACTTTTCAATCGTAACCGTACCCACAAGCACGGGCTGACCCTTTTGGTTGCAGGCGATAATCTTATCTATAACTGCGTTGAATTTCGCCTTTTCGGTTTTATAAACAACGTCGTTTTCGTCCGTTCTGGCAATCGGCTTGTTGGTCGGGATTTCGATAACGTCAAGCTTATAAATCTCCTGAAACTCTGCCTCCTCGGTCATAGCCGTACCCGTCATACCCGAAAGCTTGCTGTAAAGCCTGAAGAAATTCTGGAAGGTGATGGTGGCAAGGGTCTTTGACTCGCGGGCGACCTTTACGCCCTCCTTAGCCTCAATCGCCTGATGCAGACCCTCATTGTAGCGGCGGCCGTACATAAGGCGACCCGTGAACTCGTCAACGATTATAACCTCGCCGTCCTTAACCACATAGTCAACGTCCCGCTTCATAACGCCGTGGGCGCGGATTGCCTGATTTATATGGTGGGCGATAGCGATATTTTCACTGTCGTTAAGGTTGTCGATATTGAAATAATCCTCCGCCTTTTTTACGCCCGAGGGGGTAAGGGTGGCGGTGTGCGCCTTTTCGTCCACAACGTAGTCGCCGTCGTAGTTTGTGTCCTCGTCGCTCGCCTTGTCGTCCATTTCCTTAACCTTTACCATTTTAAGGCTTAGCGCAAAGCGGTTTGCGGCGGTGTAAAGGTCGGTGGATTTATCCGACTGACCCGAAATAATAAGCGGGGTTCTCGCCTCGTCTATCAAAATCGAGTCAACCTCGTCCACAATCGCGAAATTGTGACCGCGCTGAACCTTCTGCTCCTTGTAAATCACCATATTGTCACGCAGATAATCAAAGCCTAACTCATTGTTTGTGCAGTAGGTGATGTCGGCATTGTATGCCGCCGCCTTTTCGTCGTGATCCATACCGTGAATAATAAGTCCAACGGTAAGCCCCATAAAGCGGTAAAGCTTGCCCATCCATTCCGAGTCGCGCTTTGCAAGGTAATCGTTGACCGTAACAATGTGAACGCCCTTGCCCGAGAGCGCGTTTAAGTATGCGGGAAGTGTGGCGACAAGGGTTTTACCCTCGCCCGTCTTCATCTCGGCAATTCGTCCCTGATGAAGAATTATGCCGCCCAAAATCTGTACGGGGAAGTGGCGCATACCAAGCACCCTGTCTGCCGCCTCGCGGCAGGCGGCAAATGCCTCGGGCATAATATCGTCAAGGGTCTCGCCCGCGGCAAGTCTTTCCTTAAACTCGGAGGTCTTGTTCCTAAGCTCCGAATCCGAAAGCGCCTTATACTCCTCCTCTAAGGACAGCACCCTATCCTTTATGGGCATTATTCTTTTAATTTCCTTTTCGCTGTAATTGCCGAAAATCGCCTTTAATATGTTCATTTTGCTACCTCTTTACTTAAAATATATTTTATCGCTTTCGCGGTACAGTCCCGAGCTTAGGGTTATATTGTTATCTCGGTCAATAAAAACCGCCTCGGTGTCTGCGGTGCTGTTGATAATTTCCAGTCCCTTTTGGGTTCCCAAAAGCATACATACGGTGGAGAGCGCGTCGCAGTCGGTTGCGCTTTCGCCTATAACCGTGACCGCCGCTAACTCGTTTTCAACCCCGTACCCTGTCTCGGGGTCGAGGATATGGTGATAGATTTTACCGTCCGTCTCAATGTAACGCTCGTATATGCCCGAGGTGACCGCGCATTTGTTCTCAAGCTCTATGCTTGCGATAACCGAGTTATCAAACGGCTTTTTAATGCCGATACTGTACTCGCCTATCATACAGATATTGCCGCCGAAATTAATAAGCGCCCTTTTTACGCCCTTTTCCTTAAGGTACTCGGTGGCTTTATCGGCAATATAGCCCTTGGCAATGCCGCCTAAGTCTATCTGCCTGCCGCTTAAGGAAATTTCGCCGTCCCTTATTTCAATGCTGTGGTAATCCACGTTTTGAAGCGCCTCGGCAATCTCGTTCCTGTCAGGCACCACCTGATTTTTAAAATCCCACAGCGCCGACAGGGGAGCAACCGTAATATCGAATTTACCGCCCGACAAATCGGAGTAATAAAGCGCCCGCTCCACGGTTTTAATGGTATCGGCAGAGACCGAAACAAAGCCGTCGGTATTATTGAGCCTGTAAACGTCGCTATCCTTTAGGGTTTTACTTAAGGTGCGCTCCAAATCTTCGCACAGCGAAAAAGCACCGTTTATAATATCCTCGCCGCAGTCGGCGGTGACGGTACAGACGGTGTCAAGCAAAAACCGTGTTTCTGAATTTTCCGTTTCTCCCGAATTGCAGCCGCAAATAAGGAGTAAAATCAATATCATCGGCAACGTTACATTTTTTTTCATATCCTTTATTATACAATGACTTTCTTTTTTTGTAAAGGTGTGTTAAAATAAAATATACCTGTTTTTTTGTTTCCGAGGTGCGAAAATGCTAAAAAAAGGCGATATTATTATAATTATTACGGTTTCAGCGCTGGCGATTGCGTCCTCGGCTTTACTTTTCACGGGTCGCAGCGAGGGCAGAACCGTTATTGTAAAGGAAAATGACGAGACCGTATATAAAGGCTCGCTTTATGAAAACAAGGTGCTTGAGCTTGACGGCAACACGGTTGAGATTAAGGACGGCGCGGTTACGGTTACAAAAGCTAACTGCAAAAATCAGATATGCGTTAATCACGCGGCGATAACCAAAAGGGGAGAGAGCATAATCTGCCTGCCAAACAGGGTAATCGCCGAGATTGAGTAGGTGGGGAAATGGCAAAAAAGGTTGCGCTGTACGGCATTTTAACAAGCCTTGCGCTGATTTTCGGATACATTGAAAGCCTGTTTTCCCTATCCTTTATCGCTCCCGGGGTTAAATTGGGGCTTGCAAATTCTATTGCCCTTATTTTGCTTTGCTTTAAGGATTTCAAGGGCGCGCTGTCGGTAAATATTACGCGGATTTTGCTTTCGGCTCTGCTTTTTTCTTCGCCTTTTTCGCTTGTCTTTTCACTTACGGCAGGGGTGCTGTCGGTAGTGATAATGCGGCTTTTGTCGGGGCTTAAGGGAGTGTCGGTTATAGGCTTCAGCATAAGCGGAGCGGCGGTGCATAACTTAGTACAGCTAACGGTTGCGGCGGTGCTTTTCGGGCGGGCGGTATGGTATTATTTGCCCTTCCTGCTTGTCTCTGCACTATTAAGCGGCGGCATAATCGGAATATTATCTTCAATTATTTTCAAAAAAATAAAGACAAATATAAAAATATAGTGTATAATAAGATATTATATCAAAGAGGTGCTTTTAAATGTGTGGCTTTACGGGCTTTACCAATTTTATTAAGGACGACGGCACGGTGCTTTCCAAGATGATGGACCGCATTGTTCACCGAGGACCCGATTCTGCGGGGCAGTTTGTGGACGGTGATATTGCGCTGGGGTTCAGAAGGCTCAGCATTATCGACCTTGCCGAGGGCGGTCAGCCTATGTTCAACGAGGACAAATCGTTAGTGCTGGTTTTCAACGGCGAAATATATAATTTCAAGGAGCTTCGCAAACAGCTTATCGCGGCGGGGCATACATTTGCCAACAACTCCGACAGCGAGGTACTGCTCCACGGCTTTGAGGAGTGGGGCGAGGAATTAGTGCCTATGCTCCGCGGAATGTTTGCCTTTGTAATCTTCAACAGGCGCGACCGTTCCCTCTTCGGCGCGCGGGATATGTTCGGGATAAAGCCGTTTTACTATACATTTATGGGGCAGAGCTTTATTTTCGGCTCGGAAATAAAGTCCTTCCTTGACCACCCCGATTTTAAAAAGGAGCTTAACGAGGAGGCGCTCAGCCACTACCTTTCCTTCCAGTACTCCCCGACGGAGGAGACCTTTTTTAAGAATGTCTTTAAGCTCCCGCCCGCCCATTATTTCACATATAAGGACGGGGAAATGAAGAAAACCCGCTACTTCCGCCCAGACTTTAAGCCGCAGGACGGTGTACTCGAATACTTTGCCGACCTTACCGACAAGGCGGTGCGTGAATCGGTAAAGGCGCACAAGATTGCCGACGTTGAGGTGGGCTCCTTCCTTTCGAGCGGTATTGATTCAAGCTATATTGCAGAAGCGGCTCAGGTTGACAAGACCTTTACCGTAGGCTTTGAAAGCCCCGACGGCGACCGCTACAACGAAATTCACTTTGCAAAGAAATTTGCCGACACAATAGGGGTTGAAAATATTTCAAAGGTGATTACTCCAGAGGAATACTGGGATACCTTCCCCGAAATTCAGTACCATATGGACGAGCCGCTTGCCGACCCCGCCGCAATAGCTCTGTATTTTGTAAGCAAGCTTGCAAGCGAGCACGTGAAGGTTGTAATGTCGGGTGAGGGCGCCGACGAGCTGTTCGGCGGCTACCGCATTTATCAAGAGCCGATTACCCTTACCGCATACGACAAGCTCCCCTTTGCCATTCGCCGCGTTATAAGCAAAATCTGCGAGCATCTGCCGCAGAAGCACGGTATAAACTACCTTGTCCGCCGCGGCAAGACGATCGAGGAGCGGTTTATCGGCAACGCCTCGATATTCAGTGTAAAGGAGCGTAACGCCCTTTTAAAGAGCGAGACTGCAAAACGCGCCGCCGCGCCGCAGGTTCTGTGCGATAAATTCTACAAAGAGGTCGCCGATAAGGACGACATCACCAAAATGCAGTATCTCGACATTAATATGTGGCTGATGGGGGATATTCTGCTAAAAGCCGATAAGACGAGTATGGCAAACTCCCTTGAGCTTCGCGTGCCTTTCCTTGATAAAAAGGTAATGGAATTAGCCGAGACCATACCCCTTAACTGCCGTGTAAGCACCAAAACCACCAAGCTTGCTTTGCGCAAGGCGGCAGAAAAGACCTTACCCAGGCTTACCGCCGAAAAGGATAAGTTGGGCTTTCCCGTGCCGATTCGCGTCTGGCTTAAGGAGGATAAATATTACGAAAAGGTTAAAGCCGAGTTTACAAGCGAGACAGCCGAAAGCTTCTTTGATACGGCGGCGCTTGTTAAACTGCTCGACAACCACCGCGCGGGCAAGGCGGATTTAAGCCGCAAAATCTGGACGGTTTACACCTTCCTTGTATGGTATAAGGAATTTTTTGTAAAGGCGTGAGTTTAGATGTTAGACGGTAGACATTAGATATTAGACGGCGGGAGCAAGACCCGCCCTACGCTGTCAAATTCAGCTTTTCTCAGTCTAACATCTATAATCCGGCATTATTCATTCTTCATTAAACAAAGGACTGCCGTTTGGCAGTCCTTTGTTCATTCAGGGGCTATGAAGCCCTTCTTGTTATAACCGCCTCGCCGTTTTCCACAGTGTCGGCTGTGATGGTAATTTCGGTAATCGAGCTATCCGACGGCGAAGAGAACATCAGGGGCTGTAAAACGCCCTCAATTATAGAGCGAAGTCCGCGCGCGCCGGTCTTGCGCTCGATAGTAAGGTCGGCGATTTTTTGGAGCGCGCCGTCATCAAATTTAAGCTCGATATTATCCATTTTGAAGAGCGCCTGATACTGCTTGATTATCGAGTTTTTAGGCTCAGTCATAATCCTTATAAGGGTTTCCTTATCCATTCCCTTAAGGGCGGTTATTACAGGTAAGCGCCCTACAAGCTCGGGTATCATACCGAACTTAACCAAATCGTGATGTGTCGCGGTCATAGAAACCGCCTGTGCCTCAAGGGATTTTGGCGACTTAACGTCCGCCCCGAAGCCTAAGCTGCTGCCGCCCATTCTGCGCTCGATAACCTTTTCAATTCCGTCAAACGCGCCCGCGCAGATAAACAGAATATTGGTGGTATCAATCTGGATAAACTCCTGCTGGGGGTGCTTTCTGCCGCCCTGCGGGGGAACGTTAGCAACCGTGCCCTCCAAAATTTTAAGGAGAGCCTGCT
>JBJEOD010000321.1:0-6844 GCA_051880535.1 Acutalibacteraceae bacterium
ATGCCGTTATGAATGTCCTCGAGAGAATAGGTCCAGAACCCGTTTTCAAATTTATTTTCCCATTCGCAGCTGCCGGAGGAGATTACCTTAAACTCGTCATCAATAAGGCAGGCTTTTATTCTTGTGGAGCCGAGCTCTATGCCTAAATAGGTTTTTCCCTGTTCTATTTTTTCTTTAATCAATGCTTTCACCTGATTCCTGCTGTAATGTCAAGCATTTTAAGCTGCTGCTCAAAAGTATATATATCGGTCTTTCCGTCTATAATCACAAGCTCGGTATCCGTCAGCTTGGCAAAAAGCTTTATATCCTCTGCCGTCAGGGCGGTAGATACAACAGCGTGATGTGCGCCGCCCGCATAAATCCAGGCAGCAGCACCGGTTTTAAAATCGGGCTTTAACTTCCACATTAACCTTGCAACGGGGAGATTCGGCATTTCTTCCGGCTGTTCTATAAGTGTTATTTCGGCACATATCATTCTGAAACGGTTACCCATATCTATAAGAGAAACTGCTATAGCGTCGCCTGAAATTCCGTTAAAGACCAATCTTGCAGGTGCGGATTTTCCGCCTATACTCAGGGGGTGAACCTGTATTTTAGGCTTATCCGAAGCAAAAACGGGGGATACTTCAAGCATATGCGCCGCCAGTTCTGTTTCGTTATTCGGTGTTAAATCGTATGTATAATCCTCCGTAAAGCCGGTGGCGCCGCTGCGGCTTTTTGCCATTTCAAACAGTACTGCGCCTAATGCCGAGGTTTTATAGTCGCCCTCAGGTCCGAAGCCTATTCCTTTGGCCATTATATTCTGCACTGCAAGACCCGGCAGCTGGTTAAGACCGTGTAAGTCCTCAAATGTGTCGGTAAAGGCGGAGATGTTTTTTTCGCTCATAAATCTTTCAAGTGCAATTTCATATTTTGCCTGCTCGCGTACAGCGTTAAGATTATCGGTATCCAAATCATATTTGTTTAAATACTCATTAAGTTTATTATCGGCTTCTTCGGCAGTGACTTCAGAAATAAGCTCACATAAGTCACCTACGCCGTAGTAATTTACATTCCACCCGAATTTTATTTCGCTTTCGACGCGGTCTCCGTCGGTTACGGCCACATCGCGCATATTGTTGCCGAACATGGCGACCCTTAAGTTCTTGCTGAATTTGATAGCCCCGGCCACATCGGCGAATTTATTTATCTGCTGAATCACATCAGGGTTTTGGTAATGTCCGACAACGACTTCACGTTTAATTCCGAGACGAGTGCAGATAAACCCGAATTCTCTGTCCCCGTGTGCGGATTGATTCAGATTCATAAAATCCATATCAATACTGTTATACGGTAATTTTTCGTTGAACTGCGTATGCAGATGAAGCATCGGCTTGTTAAGTGACTTTAGTGCCTTTATCCACATTTTAGCGGGGGAGAAGGTGTGCATCCAAATAATAATTCCTATGCAGTTCGGGTCGGTGTTAGCTGCCGTGATGCATTTTTCGGCTTCGCTGCTGTTGCGTACAATCGGCATGCAGGTGATATTAATATTCAGTCTGTCGTTCAGATAAGCAGCGATTTCCCTGCCGTTGCTTTCAGCCTGCTTCAGTGTTGTTTCACCGTATAAATCCTGACTTCCTATAATAAAATAAATATTTGCCATTGCATATCCCTCCGTTTTTCTTAAATATATATTTATTTAAAAGAAATAGCAAGAATTTTATTGAATAGATTATAGACATTTATTGTTGTATAGGATATAATTGATAATGTAAAAGGCGGTATACAAAGAACTGTTTTGTTTTTGGAGGGCTGTATATGGCAGTTATATTTGAAAAGCAACCGGTTTGGAATTGGGCTCATACATCGGTATGCAGATATAAAAACCTTCATAATTTGCCTCACTGGCATTTGGAGCATGAAATAATATATGTACAAGAGGGCAGAGCTGACCTTACGGTAAATAACATACTTTTGCAGATGAGCATGGGAATGTGCGCATTTGTAAACGGCGGCGAGCTTCATTATATAAAATCTGATTCGGACAGTATTGTCAGTATTATTAAAATAGATGAAGCTTATGTCAGGGATATTATCAGTCAAAAAAAATTACTGTCACCTGTTTTGAACGGTGACTATAATATTGGAAAAATTATTTCCGAATTATCAGATGAGCTGAAAAACGGGAAAGAGTATTGCACAATAATTTCTGACAGCATAATTACAAGGCTTGCGGCTGAAATTTTCAGAAATGAGGCTTTTCGGGAAAGCAAATCCGATTCACTAAATGCCAATCAAAGGGATAAGAAGCTTTTGGAATACATCGCGGGAAATTGTGCGGATATTACATTTGATGATGCGGCACGGCATATTAATTTCAGCAAGGCATATTTTTCAAAATATTTCTGTCGTCTTTCGGGTATGACATTTACGCATTATCTGAATATGCTTAAGGTGTCGTCGGCTGCGGATATGATTTTGCAAAGGCGAATGGATATGACTGAGATATCTATTGCATGCGGTTTTGGTACTATTCGTAATTTTAACCGTGTTTTTAAGCAAATCACCGGATACACTCCAAAGCACCTACCGCGTGATTTTGCGCTGATTTATAATGCGGGAGCTGTCCCTGTTGCAGGGTTTGATCCGACATTGAATTGTACAGAGATTTTATATGAATAATTGAAACACCCATTGAAATCCCAGAAAGAGCAGAGCGTTATTTTTCGGAAAATGCAAGGATAGGCAGGTGTGGGAATTATTCTTTATGCTTATAATTGCGGCAGTCTGCAGCATTATCTCCGTGAAATATTTCAGTTGGGAATAGACTCGGGCATAAATAACCGATAGCTTTTTCACCTTATTTCAAAGAAAATTTATAAAACCATTGACTCCTACGCTTTATAATGTAAAATATAATCAGTTGATTACAGAAGGGCGGAACAGGTATGAATAGTGTTCTGAGAAAGTGGCGAATGTCAGACGCAAGGGATCTGGCGGCGGCGCTTAACAATAAAAAGATTCTCAACAATCTGCGGGATGGCCTGCCGTTTCCTTATACAGAGAAGGACGCGGAGGAGTATATTGCCGCCATGCTTTCCGCAAACGAAAACGACACCTTTGCCTATGCCGTCACCATTGATGACCGAGCCGTGGGCAGTATCGGCGCTTTTCGTCAGAGCAATATCCACCGTCAAACGGCGGAGCTGGGTTACTATCTGGCGGAGGAATACTGGGGACGGGGTATTATGACCGAGGCAATTCGGCAGTTATGCGGTCTTATTTTTGAAGCTACCGATATTATCCGCATTTATGCCGAGCCGTTCGCTTACAACACAGGCTCCCGCCGTGCATTGGAGAAAGCGGGCTTTACATATGAGGGAACGCTGAAAAGCAACGCCGTGAAAAACGGCAGGGTTCTGGATATGACAATGTATGCATTGACCAAAGAACCGTATATCTTTCGCCGACTGACAACAGAAGAAATTCCTGCCGCACTTTCTCTTGCCCTGGAGGTGTTTTCCGAATACGAAGCTCCTGTATATTCCGAAGAGGGGACGGAAGAATTTCGCAGATGCCTGCAAGACGAAAAATATCTTGCGGGGATATCGTATTACGGCGCTTTTGACGGGGATATGCTGATCGGTGAAATCGGTATTCGCCCCAAACAAAGACATATCTGCTTTTTCTTTGTAAAAGGCAGTTACCACAGAAGAGGAATCGGCACAAAGCTGTTTGAGCGGCTGCTCTGTGATATTCCGTGCGGAACGATTACGCTGAATTCTTCTCCCTACGGTCTTCCGTTTTATAAGGCGTTGGGTTTCAGGACAACGGACAAGGAACAAACCGTCAACGGTATACGCTTTACCCCGATGGAGTACCCTGTAAACGCGGAGTGAGGAGCTGTAAAATGAAATTGATATTTAAACAAAGATTGTTCTCGTGGTTTGACAGCTACGATATTTACAACGAAGGCGGAGAGACGGTTTATACTGTAAAGGGAGAGCTTGCGTGGGGGCATCTTCTTCGTATCTACGATGCCTGCGGCAATGAACTCGGTTCAATTAAAGAAAAGGTATTCACCTGGCTGCCCAAGTTTGAGATGTATTCAGGCGACCGATATATCGGCTGTATCAGCAAGGAGCTTACCTTTTTTAAGCCGAAGTTTCATATCGACTGCAACGGCTGGCAGATGGACGGAGACTGGCCGGAATGGAATTATACTATCCTCAACCAAGCAGGTCAGAGCGTTGCGAGGGTATCAAAGGAGATCTGGAATTGGACCGATACATATGTGATTGATGTGTATAATCCGCAGGACGCCCTTTGCGCACTGATGCTTGTTCTTGCTATTGATGCGGAAAAGTGTTCAAGAAACAACTGACAAATGCGAATCAGTAAATAAAGTGTTTGTTTATAGGAGGATGATTGTATGGAATATGTAAGAGTAACAAAAGAGAATCTGGAAAAAGAGCATATTTGCTGTGCAATTTCAAATAACAAGGATATTCAGGTCTCTTCAAAAAAATCGTGGCTTCGGGAGCGCTTTGATGACGGTTTGGTCTTTTTAAAAAGCACAGAACGAGGCAAGTGCTTTATCGAATATATCCCTGCGGAAAACGCGTGGGTGCCGATTAGGGCTGACGGATATATGTATATTAACTGCCTTTGGGTGTCAGGCTCATTTAAGGGTAAAGGATATTCAACAGACCTCCTTGACAGCTGCATTGCAGACAGCAAGCAAAAGGGTAAAAAAGGTCTCTGTGTGCTTTCGTCTGCGAAAAAGAAGCCCTTTCTTTCCGACCCTGAGTTTCTTTTGCATAAAGGCTTTGCCGTTTGTGATGAATCGGATAACGGTATACAGCTCTTGTACCTTCCTTTTGAGGGCGGAAATGAAAAGCCTGCTTTTAAGGATTGCGCTAAGCACCCGCATATAAATGAAAGGGGATATGTTTTGTATTATACAAACCAATGTCCGTTTACCGCCAAATATGCTCCGATTATTGAAAATACGGCAAAAGAGAATAATGTACCGTTCCGTTCGGTACACATTGAAAGCAAGTCCGCGGCTCAAAATGCTCCTACTCCTGTTACAACCTACGCCCTGTTCTGTGACGGGGATTATCTTACCAATGAGATTTTGTCGGATAAGAAATTCTTAAAAATGATTCAGAAGCAGCAGGATGATTAAAATCCAAATCACTTTGATAAATAGAAATTTAATCCTAAAATATACTTGATTTTTTAGTTTTAACCCTTCACCGTTATGCTTTTCGGCAGCTCCTTCAAAGCTTTATTTCTCAGTATGACAGGAGCCGCTCATAGGGCAGTCCGCACACCCGCATCCGCAGGAGGATTTCCCTTTTTTCCTGTTGCGTATCATACCGGCTATGATTGCCGTAACGACAGCAATCAAAACCGTGCAGATTATAATTGTCGCAATGTTGTCCGAAAACCAAGCAAGCACATTCTTACCTCCTTTTAACAGCCGATTATTTTGTCACCTTAAGGCTTTTTGTAAGCTTTGCAGCCTCGGAATAGCGCTTAATGAAGAGCATATACAGAATAACCGCCAAAACAGCTAAAGCCGCAATCAGGCCGAATACATTAAGACTGCCCGTAAACGCCGAGCCGAACTGATAAATCATAAGAGAAACCGCATATGCGAACACGCACTGATAGCCGATAGCGAACCGGGTCCACTTAGCGGAGTTCATCTCTCGTTTAATTGCGCCGATAGCCGCGAAGCATGGGGCGCAAAGCAGATTGAACACTAAGAAGGAATAAGCGGAAAGACGGGTCATACCCTCAAAGTCAAGCACTCCGAAGACGCCGACAACCTCCTCCTTAGCAACAAGTCCCATAATGGTCGCAACCGTCGCCTTGATATTGCCGAAGCCGAGCGGTGCGAATATCCGGCAAAGCGCTCCGCCAATCATACCGAGTACGCTGTTCTCAAGCTCCATCTCGGTGCTGAAGGTAAAGGAGCCGTCTACAGCTCCGAAGCAGGAGCCCGCCCAGATGATGATTGAGGACAGGAGAATAATCGTTCCCGCCTTTTTAATAAAGGACCACGCGCGTTCCCACATAGAGCGCAGAACATTGCCGACGGTAGGCAGGTGGTATGCGGGAAGCTCCATAACGAAGGGTGCGGGATCGCCCGCAAACATTTTAGTCTTCTTGAGCATTATACCTGAAATTATGATGGCGGCAATGCCGACAAAATACGCGCTCGGAGCTACCCACCACGCGCCGCCGAACAGAGTCGAGGAAATAAGCGCGATAATCGGGAGCTTTGCCCCGCAGGGAATAAAGGTTGTGGTCATAATAGTCATACGGCGGTCGCGCTCGTTTTCAATGGTGCGGGATGCCATAATTCCCGGAACGCCGCAGCCCGTGCCTATAAGCATAGGAATAAAGGATTTGCCCGAAAGACCGAATTTGCGGAAAATACGGTCAAGCACGAAAGCAATGCGCGCCATATATCCGCAGGCTTCAAGGAAGGCAAGGAGAATAAAGAGTACAAGCATCTGCGGCACAAAGCCGAGAACCGCACCAACACCGCCGATAATACCGTCAATAAGCAGACCGCTTAACCATTCGGGGCAGTTTGCGGCGTTAAGACCATTTTCCGCAAGGACGGGAATACCGGGTACCCATACGCCGTATTCCGACGGTTCGGGAACGCCCTCTGCTTCTTCGCCTAAGGCTGCATCATATATTTCGGAAATACTGTAGCCCTCCTCCGCCAGAGCTTCCGCATAGGAGCCGTATGCCTCGTCAAAGGCACCGAAATCCCCGTCTTCAATCGCGCTTTTAATATCCTTAGCGCCTATTACACCCTTTTCCGCGGCGGCGTCCA
>JBJEOD010000322.1:0-6811 GCA_051880535.1 Acutalibacteraceae bacterium
ACAGCCGTAGCTGTAAACCCCGTTTACCGAGCCTGTGGCGTGGTAGGCGTTGGCGGCGCACCCGCCCGAGCAGTAAAGCTTAGCCCAGCAATCGGCGCACTCCGAGCGGGTGTAAACGTTGCAGGCAGCAAACTCGTCCTGAACAGCGGTGTTGGATACGCCGTTCCAAATATCGCCCAACTTAAACCGCTCCTCCCCAACAAACTGGTGGCAGGGGTAAAGGTCGCCCCACGGGGTCACCGCCATATACTCTGTCCCCGAGCCACAGCCGGATATACGTTTATATATACAGGGACCGTTTTTAAGGTCGAGCATATAGTGGTAAAAGGTAAAGGGCTTGCCCTCTTTTTCTCTTTCAAGCATTAGGAAGGCCAGCTGCTCATATTGCTCCATAACAATCGGCAGGTCGTCGTAGGTCAGCGCCGAAGGGTCGTCGGGCGCGCAGACAACAGGCTCCATACTAAGCTCGGTAAAGCCCAAAGACAGCATTTCCTTAATATCGTTTAAAAAATCGGGATTCGCGTGGGTAAAGGTGCCGCGCATATAATAGCTCTTGTTGCCCCGCTTTTCCACAAAGCGCTGAAATTTAGGGACAATCTTCTCCCAACTGCCCGCGCCGTTATAATCCACGCGGTAGCGGTCGTGTACCTCTTTTCTGCCGTCAAGGCTTAACACCACATTGCTCATCTCGCGGTTGGCGAAGTCTATCACGTCGTCGTCCACCAGAACCCCGTTGGTGGTAAGGGTAAATCGGAAATTCTTGCTCGCCTGCTTCTCAATCGAACGCGCGTAGGCGACGAGCTCCTTTATCATATCAAAATTCATGAGCGGCTCGCCGCCGAAGAAATCGACCTCAAGATTTTTGCGGCTGCCCGAGTTTTCAATCAGGAAATCAAGCGCGCGCTTGCCCACCTCAAGGCTCATAATCGCGCGGTCGCCGTGATACTTACCCTGACTTGCAAAGCAGTAGGAGCAGTTAAGGTTGCAGGTGTGCGCCACGTGCAGACAAAGTGCCTTAATAACCCCCGCGCTCTTCTGCTTAAGCTTTCCCGCCATAGGCGCAAAGGTGTCGGGCGCGAAAAGCTTTCCCGCCGCCTTAAGCTCCTCAATCTGCTCAAAGCAGGCGTTTATTTCCTCTTCGTTCACGTCCTCGCGGTCGCCGTATTTTTCTAATATTTCGGCGGTTATTTCTTGCCTTTCGCTGTTCTCATACGCCTTAATTATGTCGTAGGCGACCTCGTCCACCGCGTGAACCGACCCCGAGCAAACGTCAAGCACAATATTAAGCCCGCCCAGCTTGTAACAATGAATCATTTTTATATTCCTTTCAGGTTATCGTAAAGAGGCTATCGCCCTCAAGTTAAAGCGCATAAAATAAAGGCCCCCTTGCCTAAAGGGGGCTGTCGCGGCGAAGCCGTGACTGTGGGATATTAGGTTTGCTGAAAACATAAATTATCCCTCCACCGCCGTCCGGCGGTCCCCCTCCCGTAAGGCTTGGGAGGCTTTTTTGTGCATAACACCCTTAATTAGAAAGCCTCATTTAGCTTAATTACTTATCAGCGTTTTCGCACTGCTGATTCGCAATACCGCAGCTGGTCTTGCAAGCGGACTGGCAAGAGGTCTGGCACTCGCCGCAACCGCCGTTCTTAGCGCTCTCGCAAAGATTCTTGGTCTCTATAGTCTTAATACGGTTCATATTCTTATCCTCCAAACGGGTTTATATTTATTTTTATTATATCACAGGTCAATTAATAAGTCAATGGCGGTTAAGTTTTTTTCGCCGCTGTGCTTGACATTTTTGAAAAATCCTATTATAATAAGTGTGTAAGGCAAACCGATAGACGATTAGCCCTCATTAAGAAATCTAAAAAAGAATTTAGACCGCTTGCTTGGAGGCTCGGCGGTCTATTTCTTTTTGCTTATTATGGCAACAACTAATGAAATGATTGATACAATCAAACTTCCGAAAAGAAATAAATCACTGTATGTAACCATCTGCAACGCCCCCTTTCGAGGGGTGTGGGTCTCCTGTGGAGACCGCTGTGAAACAGCAACACCGACCGAGGCGGGAGCCGAGACAGAACTTAACCGCCTACCGTTTAAGGTTTGCCTTACACGTGTATATTATATCAGCTTACGCCGATTTTTGCAATAGGCGCAGGCTTTTTATATATGTAAAGCTATTTTTCTCCCGCAAGCTTTTTTGCGAAGTCGGCGAGCTCGTCCTCGCTGTAAAACTCTACTGTTAGGGTGCCTTTACCGTTCCCCTTTGAGGAAATCTGCACCTTGCGGTGAAGCTCGTTTTTAAGGGACAGCTCGACCTCGCTGTAAAAGGTGGGTTTGGGTGCGCTTTGGGCGTTCTTTGCAGCCTTTGCCTTTTTTGCCGCCGCGGACATTCTTTCAAGCTCCCGCACAGAGGCGCCGTCCGCCGCCGCAAGCAGCATTTTGCCGCGCGCTTCCGCGTCCTCGCAGGAAAGGAGAGCGCGTGCGTGACCTGCAGTTATCGTACCGCGGCGCAGAGCCTCCAACTCCGCGTCGTTAAGGGAAAGCAGGCGCAGGGCGTTTGTCACCGCGCTCCTCGATTTTCCCATACGCCTTGCGACCTCGTCCTGGGTAAGCCCATAGCCGTCGATAAGCGAGCGGTAGCCGAGTGCCTCCTCAACCGCATTTAAATCCTCGCGCTGGAGGTTTTCAATGAGCGCAATTTCCATTAGGGTCTGCTTATCCGCGTCCTTTATGATAACCGGAACCTCGCCAAGCCCCGCGAGACGGCAGGCGCGCCAGCGGCGTTCACCTGCAACTATACTATATCTTCCGTCAACTGTCGGTTTAACCACAATGGGTTGTATCAATCCGTGCTGTGCAATGCTGTCCGCCAGCTCGGAAAGCGCCTTTTCGTCAAAATCCTTTCGCGGCTGATCGCGGTTAGGCTCAATATCGTTTATGTTTATCTGTACCGCACCGCCTGCGTCCGCCGCGTTTTCGTCAAAAAGAGAGTCGAGTCCCCTGCCGAGACCGCCTTTTTTTGCCGCCATATCACATTCTCCTGTTCTTCTTCAAAAATTCCTTTGCAAGGTCGGTGTACGCCTCGCTGCCCTTTGAGCGCTTGTCGTAATACTGTATCGGCATACCGTAGCTAGGAGCCTCGGAAAGCCTGACCGCGCGGGGGATTACTGTCTTATACAGCTTGTTTGCGAAATACTTTTTAATCTCCGCAACCACCTGACCCGTTAAATTAAGCCGTCCGTCGTACATTGTAAGGACTATACCCTCGATTTCAAGGGTCGGGTTATAGAGCCGCTTAACCTGTCTTACCGAAGCCATAAGCTGTGACAGACCCTCCAGCGCAAAATATTCGCATTGAATCGGCACTAATACCGTGTCGCTTGCGTTAAGGGCGTTTATCGTGATAAGACCCAGCGAGGGCGGACAGTCGATAAATATGTAATCGTATTTTTCCCGCGCCGCCGCGAGCGCCATTTTAAGCTGAGCCTCGCGGTGTTCTACCTCTATCAAATCAACCTCCGCCGCCGCTAAGTCCATTGAGGACGGAACAACGTCTACGTTTTTAAATTCGGTTTTTACAACTGCGCTTTCAAGCTTGCCCGTGCCGATTAACAGCTCGTATGAGGTGGTTTTGACCTGTTTTTTATTAATTCCGAAGCCGCTTGTAGAATTTCCCTGCGGGTCCGCGTCAACAAGCATAACCTTTTTGCCCGCAAGTCCCACGCCCGCCGCAAGATTTACGGCCGTTGTGGTCTTTCCGACTCCTCCCTTTTGATTGACTATGGCGATAATTTTGCCCACCGTCAAGCCTCCTTCTTTATTTCAATGTTTCACGTGAAACATCATTGGTTTAATGATACCTGATTATTATACCAGTTAGCAGCCGAAAAGTAAATAGCGGATTATAATTTATAATAGAAAAGGCCCCCTTGCCTAAAGGGGGCTGTCGCGGCGTAGCCGTGACTGGGGGATATTGGTCAAAGAATAAATCGATTGAATCCCTCCACCGCCCAAATCCCCTCGCCAACCTGACGGTTGGCCCTCTCCCCTTTAGGCAAGGGGCGCAGGCGGTCCCCCTCCCTTTAGGCAAGGGAGGCTTTTTTTAAGTCTTGTCTCCCGGCTTAAAGAGCAGCGACATCAGATACCCCGAAACCACCGCTGTAGCGATTCCCGCCGCGGTTGCGGTAAATCCACCCGACAGCGCGCCCATAAAGCCGTATTCCTTTACCGCCTCTTTGACTCCCATTGCAAGGCTGTAGCCAAAGCCTGTCAGCGGAACGGTCGCACCCGCGCCCGCAAACTTTACAATCGGGTCATAAACGCCGATTGCGGTTAAAATAACTCCCGCAACAACATAGGAAACCAATATTCGCGCAGGGGTGAGTTTTGTGTAGTCAATTAAAATCTGACCGATAAGGCAGATGAACCCGCCGACCAAAAAGGCATAAAGACAGTTTAAAAATATTTGCATACGAAAAACCTCACTATGTTTCACGTGAAACATTATTTTTATTTAGTGTTTTCCGAATCTGCAAAATTATACCTCAACGCCGTAACATTCGGCGATACTGCTCTTTACCTCCTCGTAATTAAGGTGCCGCACCTTAATGCTGTCGGCGCTTTCGGAGCAAACGCTTACTACCACCTTGCAGGTTTTGCGCGGAATGTCGGGTATATTTCGTATGAGCTTTATCTGCCCTACGTTTTCTCTGGGACAGTACAGCTCGCAGGTATTGAAGCCCTTTACGGTCTGGGCAAAAACGTTTTTGCCCATTTTAAGCTTACCAAAACGAAATTCAAAAATGCAGAGGTACGCATAATACATTATAATACAGCAGGTAACAACCGTTAAAAACAGAACTAGTCGGCTGAAATTATTAAAAATCAGCGACAGGACGGCGGAAAGTACCACGGTGATAATAAAATACAAGGTTGGGAAATACAAGAACCGCCTTTTGGTGCGATTGTCCCGCTTAGCGTGCAGGAGCTTGCCGTTGGGGGCTAAGAAAGGAAAGTAAATTGAAAACTGTCGCTTTATCTCCCCGCGTCTGCCCGAGGGAACAATAACCGCCGACTCGCTCTTGGAATTTCCGTAGCCGCCCACGCTTACCTTCATTGCATACCGCTTGAAAAGCCGCATAAGCGGGGTCTGGTCGATAATAACGTCCTTAACCGACTCCTTTTTAAAGGAGGTTCGGCTTCTTATGAAAAAGCCCGAGCGAACCTCTAAATTGTCCTTTTCAAGGTAAAGCTTAAAATTGATATACTTAAAAAGCGAATAAAAAAAGGATACCGCGTAGGCGAGCAGGAATATCAAGGTGATAGTGTTGACAATCGGCGGAAAAAAGGATTTTACCTGACCCGAAACATTATTGATTTCTTTATACAGCATTTGGTCAAGCGCAAGTCCCAAAAGCTTACCCGTCTTATTAATTATGGGAACGCCGATAATCATTCCCGTGACCGCCGAGGAGGTGGTCGCCGCCATAATAGCAACCTTGAATACCGAAAACTTCACCGCCGTGGGATTTTTTTCACCGAAGAGACGGCGGGAGACCTCCTTGCTGTCCTTAACGCTCAGCTTAAACTCGAAATCGGCGGAGCCCTTGGGACCCGCCTCGGTATTGATTCGGTAGGTGACCGCCTTAAAAACCGCGTCAAGGGGATTCTGCACCGTTTGAACCGAGGACAGCTTTGAAATGCCGATAACCGACTGCGTTTTCAAAATAATACCCATTTTTACGGTCACGGTGCTCTCGCCGCATATCAGCCTGAAGGAGGTGCAACGTAACGCCGCCAAAAGAGTAATCGCCGCAAAGGCGATAAGCTCAAGGGTAAGCACGCCCGTTATCTCGCCCTTTAGAAAATACTGAACCACACCCTTGATTACGGGGAAAACGAGAACAAACAAAAAGGGCTTTATAAGGTTTATAATCATAATCGGGTGGGCGCGAAATTCCTTTTTCAAGCTTCGCCCTCCTTTGATAGAAATTCTATAAAGTAATCAACGTCCGAAGCATTCAGCTCTGGAATTATTATTACGCTCCTCGCCGCCTTTAGAGAAAGCGCCGCAAGTCCCATAGCCCGTGCCAACGGAGTTGCAAGGCTTTGGGCGTAAACAAGGCGGGAAAAGGGCATAATATGGGTGGTTTTAATAAAAACTCCTCGGTTTATGACTATCGCGCCGCCGGGAAAGCAAATTTCATAGCTCCCGAAATAACGGGGAAGATACCAAAAGAGAAAAACGGCGAGCAGAACGGCTGAAATCGCCGCCGCAAGCAGCAGCCAGCGGCTTAAAAAGGACAGTATGCAAAGAGCGGCAATAATGATTGCTCCCGCGCCGCCTATCCTTATCTGCCACAAAAGCGCCGTTCTTTTAGGTAACAGATTTTCTTTCAATTCCGCCCCTCCTTCGGTTTACATAACATTATTTATTATTCTTAACCGCTGCCCAGTATTCCTTGCATTTTTGCTCGGTTTTATTGGTTCCAAAGCGGTAATATTGTTTATCCTTGATTTCATTCGGCAGATACTTTTGGTTTACATAATGATTTGGATAATCGTGGGGATATTTATAGTTCTGACCCTTAACCAAGGCGTCCTCGCCGTCAAAATGCTTATTTTGCAGGTGTCTCGGAATATCCCCGCCGATTCCCCTTTCAATGTCCGTCATCGCCTCGTTAATCGCGTTGTAGGCGGAGTTTGACTTGGGCGCGGTCGCAACCAGAATAACCGCGTCGGCAAGGGGTATTCTCGCCTCGGGCAGACCCACCTCTCTTGCGGTATCCACCGCCGCCTTAACAAT
>JBJEOD010000323.1:0-6788 GCA_051880535.1 Acutalibacteraceae bacterium
AAGAAAAAAAGAAAAAATAAAAGTATAATACTTCGCCTTATGATATTGGGTGTCTGCGTTTATATGCTTGCGACCCTGTCGGGACTGTGGAACACCCTTAACGAAAGCCGTAAGGAGCTGGAAACGCTTAACGCGCAGTACGCTGCGGAGCAAAACGATATTGAGGAGCTTCGCGCTATGCTCGAGGACGGCTCGGAGTCTAAGATTATTGAAAAAGCGGCAAGAGAAAGATTGGGCTATGTCTATCCTGACGAGCAGGTCTTTATCGATATTTCAGGCAATTAATTTTTTGAGGAGGACGCAAAGCTTATATGGAGCTTACTGTTGGACAGATTGTTGAGGGCAAAATCACAGGTATTACAAATTTCGGGGTCTTCGCGGACATCGGCGAGGGCAAGTCGGGAATGGTACATATTTCCGAGGTCGCGCGCACCTATGTAAACGACATTAAGGAGTTCGTTAAGGTCGGCGACGTCGTTAAGATGAAGGTGCTTAATATCGGGGAGGACGGCAAGATTAGCCTCAGCATAAAGCGCGCGCTTGAGCCTGAAAAGCCGGCTGAAAATAAGGAACGTCGCGAAAGGCGCGGTTTTCAGCAGCCCAAGATAGACAGCTCTTATACCTGGACCCCCAAAAAGGCAGAGCCGCAGAGCTTTGAAGAAATGATGAACCGCTTTAAGCAGACAAGCGACGAGAAGTTTTCGGACTTAAAGCGCAAAAATCCGGAGGCAAGGCGCACCAAGCGCGGTGCAGCGAAATAATGTTGTTTTATAAGGCGGATTTTGCCCTTTGGCGATTTCTGCCTTTAAGTTTATTTAATTCAGGAGAAAAAATGGTTAGAGAAATTTCGGTTGAAAAAATTACAGATACGGTAAGTGAGCTTTGTGTAAGGGCGAATAAAAAGCTTCCACAGGATATTGAAGAAAGAATAAGCGCTGCTGAAAGCTGCGAGACCTGTGATTTGGCTAAAAGCGTGCTGTGCGATTTAAAAAGAAATATCGCGGCGGCAAACGAATACAATTTGCCGATTTGTCAGGATACGGGAATGGCGGTGGTCTTCCTCGAAATCGGGCAGGAGGTGCATTTCACGGGCGGCAGTCTTTATGCGGCAGTAAATGAGGGCGTAAGGCAGGGTTATGAAAAGGGGCTCCTGCGAAAGTCGGTTGTGGGCGACCCGCTTAAAAGGGTAAACACGAACGACAATACCCCCGCCGTTATTCACACGGTTATTACCGACGGCGATTCGGTTAAAATAACGGTAGCGCCCAAGGGCTTCGGCAGTGAAAATATGAGCGGAGTTAAAATGCTCACCCCCTTTGACGGCAGGGATGGGGTTGTTAATGCAGTGCTCGAAATTGTAAAAAAAGCCTCCAACAATCCCTGCCCGCCGATGGTGATAGGCGTGGGGATAGGCGGCGATTTTGAGCAATGCGCCCTGCTTTCAAAGCTTGCCCTTTGCAGAAGCACCGACAAGCGCAATCCGGACCCATTTTATAAAGAGCTTGAGGACGAGCTTTTGGAAAAAATCAATTTACTCGATATTGGTCCGCAGGGCTTCGGCGGTAATACCACCGCTTTAGCTGTAAATATCGAGACCGCGCCGACCCATATAGCGGGACTGCCTGTGGCGGTAAATATCGGCTGTCACGTTACACGTCACGCCACGGAGGTTATTTGATGGAACAAATAAATTTAATAGCCCCCTGTCTTTTCGGGACAGAGAGCATAGCCGCGGACGAGTTTCGGCGTATGGGTTTTTCAGAGGTTGTTACCGAAAACGGCAGGGTAAAGCTTGTCGGTGACTTTAATATGCTCGCCCGCGCTAATATCTGCTCCCGCTTTGCCGAGCGTATTTTAATTAATGTCGGGGAGTTTTACGCTTCAACCTTTACCGAGCTTTTCGACGGCGTAAAGGCACTTAATTGGGAGGACTTTATAGGTAAGGACGACGCTTTTCCGGTAAACGGCTGGAGCATTGATTCACAGCTCCACAGCATACCCGACTGCCAGTCGATTATTAAAAAAGCGATAGTCGAGCGGTTAAAGCTAAAATATTCTGTCTCCCGCTTTGCAGAGACGGGTCCCGAATACAAAATAAGGTTTTCAATTCATAAAAACAGCGTTACAATGATGATTGATACCTCGGGCGAGGGACTGCACAAGCGCGGCTACAGGCGCAATTCCAACGCCGCGCCATTAAAGGAAACCCTTGCGGCGTCAATGTGCGATTTAGCGCGAATTTACCCTGATACACAGCTTTTCGACCCCTTTTGCGGCAGCGGTACTCTGCTTATCGAGTCGGCGCTTATGGCAACCAAAACCGCCCCGGGGCTTCGCCGCTTTTTTGCCGCGGAGCGCTTCGGCTTTATTCCCGAAACTGTCTGGCGCGAGGAAAGAACAAGGGCGCAGGATTTAATTCTCCATAACGTTGATTTCAGGGCGCAGGGCTTTGATATTGATAAAAACGCGGTGGAATTAACCCTTGAAAACGCGAAAAAAGCGGGAGTATCAAAATACGTAAAGGCGGCGGTTGCCGATATTCACGATTTTACCCCACCCGAGGAAAGATGTCTTACAATTACCAACCCGCCCTACGGCGAGCGGCTTTTGGACGTAAAGGCGGCGGAGGAGCTTTACACCGTAATGGGTAACCGCTTTAAAGAGGGCGGCGGCAGAAAGTACTATGTTATAAGCCCCCACGACGAATTTGAAAAATTTTTCGGCAGGACAGCCGACAAAAGACGTAAGCTTTACAACGGTATGATAAAATGCCAGTTGTATATGTATTTTAAAAATAAGGAGAGTTAAAAATGGCAAAGAAAAAAGGAATTATCGCGGAATTTAAGGAGTTTATCTCAAGAGGCAACGTAATCGACCTTGCGGTCGGCGTTGTAATGGGCAGTGCGTTTACGGCTATCGTAACCTCGCTTGTAAACGATATTATAATGCCCGCTATCGGCGTGCTTTTCGGAGGAATCGATTTTACTTCGCTGAGATTAGTTATCCGCGAGGCGACCGAAACCACCGAGGAGGCGGCGATCGGTTACGGAAACTTTATTCAGTGCGTGGTTAATTTCCTGCTTATAGCAATGGTTATTTTCCTTGTTATTAAGGGAATGAACGCCTTTAAGCGCAAAAAAGATGAGGCTGTCCCGGAGGCAAAGCCCGCTGAGCCGTCCGAGGAGGTACTGCTCCTGCGCGAAATCCGTGATTCGCTTAAAAATTCAAAGGAATAAAGCAGAGGATGTGGCTGTCGAGTTAAGGCTAAATTGGATAAATCAAAGGCCCCCTTGCCTAAAGGGTGACTCCCCACAGTGTGGGGAGATGTCACGGAGTGACAGAGGGGACCGACGCCGTCAGCGGCTGTCACGGCAAAGCCGTGACTGGGGGATTTGGCTTGTATAAAGCCGATTGAATCCCTCCGTCAGCCTACGGCTGCCACCTCCCTTTAGGCAAGGGAGGCAATTGTGCAAACCGGCTTTAATAGGATAGCACAGTGGTCGGTTCTATGTGATAGAAGTCTAACAGCGTCACCTACTATCCGTTTATAACATCTCGATTTCGGAACGGATAAATCCGTTCCCTACGTGATTAGACTTTAGACGATAGATGTTAGATATTAAATATAACTGTCTAACATCTAACATCTAAAATCTAACGTCTAACTTCGTAGGGAAGGCATTTATGCCTTCCGCTGTCTGACATCTATGTCTTTCGCCCGCTCTTCGGCAAAATAAAAGAGTTATAGAATTTTAATTTTTCTATTGACAAATACTATATTTGGTAATATTATATTAACATAATCTTCAGGGCGGGGTGTGATTCCCCACCGGCGGTAAAGCCCGCGAGCCTTTTTGGCTGATTCGGTGAAACTCCGAAGCCGACGGTTAAAGTCCGGATGAAAGAAGAATGTATAATTATTTGCATTTTTACGCCCTTACTTTATGTAAGGGCGTTTCTTCTTTTTCTTTTAATTCCCCTGAAAAAAGAAAGGAAAATGTAAAATGAAAAGACAAAATTTAATCAGAGGTATCGCGGTAAGCGCGGTTATGGGAGCGGTCGGATTTGTTCTTATGTTGCTGGAATTTCCGCTGCCCTTTATCATTCCGTCCTTTATCAAGCTGGATTTTTCGGAAATTCCCGCTATAATCGCCGCCTTTGCCTTCGGTCCGCAGTACGGAATATTGGTTTGCTTAATTAAAAATCTGCTCCACCTTTTCGTCACTTCTTCGGCGGGCGTGGGCGAGCTTTCGAACTTCCTTTTGGGAGCGGTTTTCACAGGGGTTGCAGGGCTTATCTATTTAAAGAACAAAAACCGCAAGGGGGCGCTTGTAGGGGCGCTTATCGGCTCCTTTGCAATGGCGGCGGTAAGCGTTGTCACAAATTACTTTGTGGTATATCCCGCCTATGTAGTGCTTTACGGTATGCCTATGGAAGGGATTATCGGAATGTATCAGGCTATTTTGCCCGCCTCTGACAATCTTTTAAAATGCCTTTTAATCTTCAATCTGCCCTTTACCTTTATTAAAGGCATAATCGACGCAGGCGTTTGCTTTGCGGTTTATAAGCGGATTTCCCCGATACTAAAGTACGGACTTAAAAAATAGAACGGATAAAATTTCTTGTTGACAAACGGGAATTATGTGCTACAATATAATACGTAAAAATTAATATGTCCTTATCAAGAGCGGCGGAGGGAACCGGCCCTGTGATGCCCGGCAACCTGATTTTTTAATCAAGGTGCCAATTCCGGCGGATTATCCGAAAGATGAGGTTTTGCGCCGCTTCGTTTTCGGAGCGGCTTTTTTCTTGCTTTCAGGACATACAAAACGGAGGAAATATAAAATGTCAAAAATGCTTTTTACGTCTGAATCGGTCACCGAGGGACATCCCGATAAGGTCTGCGACCGTATTTCGGACGCTATTCTCGACGAGATTCTAAAAAATGACCCCAACGCCCGCGTAGCCTGTGAGACCTTCTGCACCACGGGCAGTGTAACGGTTATGGGCGAAATCAGTACAAACTGTCAGGTTGATATTCCGCAGATTGCGCGGGATACCGTCTGCGAAATAGGTTATAACAGCCCCTTAGCGGGCTTTGACGGCAACACTTGTGCGGTTATGACAGCTATCGATAAGCAGTCGCCCGATATTGCTATGGGGGTTGACAATTCCCTTGAATTTAAGGACGGGGAAGAAGATAAATACAATCTTAACGGCGCGGGCGACCAAGGAATGATGTTCGGCTATGCCTGTGACGAAACGCCCGAGCTTATGCCCCTGCCGATTTCGCTTGCCCACAAAATGGCAAGGCGGCTTACCGAGGTAAGAAAGAGTGGCGAGCTCAGCTACTTAAGACCCGACGGCAAAACGCAGGTGACCGTGGAATATGACGACGGCAAGCCCCAAAGAATAGACGCGGTTGTAGTTTCTTCACAGCACAGTGCTGATATTGATTTGCAGACCCTTCGCGCCGACATTTTAGATAAGGTGATTAAGCCTACGGTTCCCGCTGAGCTATTCGATAACGACACAAAGGTTTATATTAATCCGACAGGGCGCTTTGTAGTCGGCGGTCCGCAGGGGGATACAGGACTTACGGGGCGCAAAATAATCGTCGATACCTACGGCGGCTTTGCACGCCACGGCGGCGGCGCCTTTTCGGGCAAGGACCCGACAAAGGTTGACCGCAGTGCCGCCTATGCCGCGAGGTATATCGCTAAAAATATTGTGGCGGCGGGGATTGCCGCTAAATGCGAGGTGCAGTTAGCCTATGCGATAGGCGTGGCGCGCCCTGTTTCTGTAATGGTGGATACCTTCACAACGGGCAAATACGATGACGAAAAAATCGCCGAGGCGGTAAAAAAGGTCTTTGATTTAAGACCGTCTGCTATAATTGACACGCTCGATTTGCGCAAGCCGATTTACAAACAGCTTTCGGCTTACGGCCATATGGGCAGAACCGACCTTAACGTTTCGTGGGAAAGAACCGACCGAACCGACGAGCTTCTGTCGGCTTTAAAGTAAAGGGTGAATAATATTTGGATGTTTCGGGTATTGATTTAAAATACATCAAAGCGTTTGATTTGAACTACACCGCCGCCGAGGATATGCTCAATAAACCGCCTGAAAATGCGCCGCCCAAAGAGCAGAGAAAAATCAGAAAGCGGCTGATCGCTTTTGAAGACCGTGAACAGGAATACCCGCCCGAGGTCACGGCTTTTGTCGGAGAAGATGTAAGCGATAAGGATTATTTCGATTTTTTAAAGGCGTGTCACGATTTTACGGAGAAATACGACGCCGATAAAAAACAGCGGTTTTACGATTGCGCGGCGGATTTAACTGATAAGGCAAAATCCGCGCTTTGGGATATTCTTTGTGCAGGCGGTTGCGCCGATTTTAAAAAAATCGGCGCTAATGCCGAAATAACATTTAACTATTTATCATCATATACCCGTACTCTGATTCTGTATAATCCCTCGGGTCTGCCCGCACAGGCTGATTTCCTCAACTTTACGGACGGCTCGTTTGAAAAGCGGGAGGGCAAATATATATTAAGCGGTGAGGCCTTTAATTTCGATGAGGATAAATACTTTCCTTTTTCCGTCAGCTTTACAGACGCCGAGGAACGCGTCGATGTTTTCAGAGCGGACGAACACTCCTTTACTGTAACGCCGTGGGATTATCTGCAAAGCATAGCAGACGGTATTATCTCTAAAAATGAGCTTTCGGACGAATACCTGAATGAGCGGGAAAGGGTACTTTTGCCCCTGCTTTACGACATATCA
>JBJEOD010000324.1:0-6760 GCA_051880535.1 Acutalibacteraceae bacterium
TGAAGCTCGTCCATAGTGCCGTTAATTACCGCATCGGCAAATTTCGGAACAGAACTGCCAAGCGAAATCGCGGTCACATTCGCCGCGTCGTTGCCTGAGGCTAACATCATACCGTAAAGCAGGTCGTGATAGGTCACCCTATCCCCCGCTAAAAGCCCCATTGACGAGCCCTCGACCTTAAGCATATCCGCGGTGACGGTTATTTCCTCGTTTAAATCGGCGTTCTCGCATAAAAGGAGCGCCGTCATTATTTTGGTGGTGCTCGCCATAGGCAGTTTCTCGTCCGCGTTCTTAGCGTATATTACCTCGCCCGTGTCGCCGTTAATCACCGCCGCCGCCTTAGCGGAGGTACTGACCGCACCGACAGGCATATCAGACAAAAGAAACAGGACTAAACAAAAGCAAATAATTTTTTTCATAATCCGCCTCCCCACCCTTAATTTTATGAGGTTGAAGCGGCGTTATATTACGGCAGTATTATTCTTTATTTTCTTTTTTGTCCTTTGAAAAAAGCTCCTTAGCCTTTTCAAGTACTTCGGGCGCCATTGAAATCGCCTTTTCAGCAGTGGACATCTCATTGTAAACGGGCATCATTTTAGCGTTCCCGCCGCTTACCGCAATAAACGCCACGGGCGAAACTGTAACGCCTGCGCCGCCGCCCCCTCCGAACAGTCCCGACTGGGTCTTGCTTGGGAAATCACTGCCCCCCGTCGCAACCCCGAAGGATACCTTTGAGACTGGAATCAGCGTAATATCCCCTACAACTATCGGGTCGCCGATTATCGTGTTCGCGTCAACCATCGCGCGGAGCTTGTCCATTGTTACGTCCATAATGTTTTTAATGCTGTTTTCGCTCATAGCTCATTCCTCGTTTTAAATTTATTGTATTCGGAAAAGGCTCCGAACGCCATTATAATTAAAAATAAAATTCTCGCCCTTATTATAACCGAAAAGCCGAAATCGGGCTTGTCCGAATTAAAATCCGCGGTGACATTTATGCTTTTCATTTTTACGTTTGCGATACCGTCAATAAAGGTTAATACGGGATAAACCGCGGCACATATCGCCCCGTACTCAATAGCCGTTGTCGCTGCGTCGCCCGACGCGACCTTTATATCAAGACAAAGCCTTCTTATTGCAATATGCCTTGACTGCCGTTTAAGTCTTTCAAGCACTGCCCTTATAAGCGCGAAAACTTCCTTTACCGCTCCCGCAAAGCCGTGCCTTTTTTTGAGCTTGTCGAAGGCTTTTTCGGTCTGCTTTTTCGCCTTTTTATCGCTCTCGGTATCGGGAGAGGGCTCCTTTATATCCTCTTTTGGCTCGACGCCGAACGCCTTAATCCCCGCGATTTTAAGCTTTACAAAAAAGTCGCCGTCATACTTTATATGAACGCTTATCGGAATAAAAAGCAAAAGGACGATAAACGCCGAAACCGACAGGACAATGATTAAAGGTATCAAGGCATTCTCCCCCTTTTGTTAGTATCACGCAAAGAAAGCGTTATTATTCCTCCGCCGCGTCCTCGCCGTCAAGCGGTATCTGCTCGCCGACCTCCTCGCTTGCGTCCTCGTTTTTGGGAAGGGGCGGCAGCTCGGTTAAATCGCTTATTCCGAAGCAGCGCAAAAAGTTTTTGGTGGTGCCGTACAAAAGCGGTTTGCCGGGCAATTCAAGCCGTCCGCGCTCCTCGATAAGCCCCTTTTCTACAAGGGTGGTGACAACGCCCGAGCAGTCAACCCCTCTTACCTGTTCGATAAACGACTTGGTGACGGGCTGATTGTAAGCCACAACAGCCAACACCTCAAGCGCCGCGGGGGAAAGCGGTGTGCGCCGCTTAATATCAAACATTTTCTTTATATAACCCGCATATTTTTCCTTTGTTGCAAGCTGATAGGTGTTCTCCATTCTTACGAGTCCCACGCCGCGGTCGTTGCCCGCAAGCTTTTTTGAAAGTGCCTCCATAACCTCGACAACCCGTTCGGGAGAAATATCAAAAACCTGCGAAAAGCGGTCAATGCTTATTGGCTCTCCGCCCGAAAAAAGCACCGCCTCAAATGCGGGTATAAGCTCAGCTGTAGTCATCTGCGTTTATGCTCCTTAATCAGTTTTATTTCCGCATTGTCAGATTCTCCGTCAACCCGAACGCGGTTTGCCTTGCAAAGCTCCAGCACCGCCAAAAAGGTCGCCACAAGCTCCGAACGGCTGCGCGCCGTTTTATAAAGCGAGGAAAGCTTTTTTGAGCCGCCCGTCCACAGATTTCGCATAACAAACACGATTTTGGTAGAAACGGCGACGATTTTTCTTGCAACAATCTTTGTAAAAGGCGCGGTTGAAGGCGGGAGCTTTCTCTGTCCCCTGCCGACCGCCGCTAAATACGAAAGGTACATAACGTCCGCGGAGTGAGAAAGCTCATAGGTTTTGTCAAACTCCAGCTCCTCGGGTTTCCTTACAAAGCGGTCAAAGCCGCCCTGCATTTCGGATAGCCTGTGCGCAATCTGCTGGCAGACCATATATTCAAGAAGCGCCCCCGTAAGCTCCTCCTTAAGCTGAACAATCTCGTCGTGCTTAGGCAAAAGGCTTACGGTCTTAATGTAAAGCAACCGCGACGCCATCTCAAGAAACTCGCTTTCAAGCTCCATTTCCTCTGCCTTGAACAGCTCAATCTGTTCGAGGTACTGGTCAATAAGCACACTAAGCTCAATATCGTAAATATTAAGCTTGTTGCGCGCAATCAACTGCAAAAGCAGGTCGAGCGGCCCCTCAAAGCCCTCTAATTTATAGCTTAACGTATTCTCCATTTTTCACCCTATTAATTTAAACGGAAATCCCGCAACAAACATTAAAAAGCGCATAACCGCATTCGTAAGAAAATTAAGCGGAATATCTAAGACGCCTATCCACAAAAGCACAAGTAATCCCCAGAAAATGTAACGCTCGTAGCGCATAAGGGCATAATAGTATTTGTACGGAAGCAGAGCCGACAAAAGCCGCGAACCGTCAAGCGGCGGAATCGGAATCAGGTTAAATACCGCAAGGGAAACGTTAATAAGCGCGATATAGTAGAAGAAAAAGCCCAGATAGTAAAAGACCGCAACGTATGTTTTTGCAACCAAAAGCGCAAAAACATTATACACCACAAGGGATATAAGCGCAACAATCAGGTTAGAAAGCGGTCCCGCAAAGGCGGTAATCGCCATATCCCTTTTAGGATTTCTGAAATTGTTTGAGTTCACCTGCACAGGCTTTGCCCAGCCGAAGCCGAAAAGCAGTATGCAGGCGGCGCCAATCCAGTCGATATGCGCAAAGGGGTTAAGGGTCATTCTTCCCTGATAGCGCGGGGTCGGGTCTCCTAATTTTGTCGCCGCAAAGCCGTGTGCAAATTCGTGAACGGGCAGGGTTAGAAAAATGACCGCCAGAGACGACAGTATATAAATAATTATGCTTGCAAAATCAATATTCCCCGATAACAGTCTGCTTAACAAGCTATACCACTCCAATCTATTTTACTATTATATAACAATTATGAAGCAATTACAAGAAAAAGATACGTAAAGCGTATTTCACATTACGAACTAATATTTCACCCGTGCCTTTAGAAACGAATTTCATTGAAAAAAGCTACCGCTTAGACGCGAGAATAAAAACAGCAAAAAAGAAATGCCTCAAATACGCGTCTGCGTACCGAGGCACTCGGTTGGCGTTCCCGAGAGGATTCGAACCTCCGACCTACCGCTTAGGAGAAGCCCCCGAGGGGCATTTTTGACTCCCTGCAAATCCCCGAAAACCCTTGATTTTACTGGCTTTTCCGGGGTTTCACTGTTAGTAAATTCTCGTCCAAAACCTGCTAATTTTTCGTGGTTTTTCGCCTTCCTTTTAGCAGGGTATTAGCAAATGCAAAGAAATATGGGAAACATCATTGAGTTAATCTGTAGCCCATAAATCACAGGAAACGCATTTCAAGTTTAAGCATTCTCTTTTGCGAAAAAATAATTTGTGTTCAAATATTATACTGGTTTTTCGTCTTGATTTCAAGATATTTTTAGGCATTACAAAAGGCAACCCTGATGGATTGCCTTTTTTGTACGATTAAATTGTTTTCGCTAAAGCCTTTAACAATGCTGCTGTTTCCGGGTTTGATAACAGTTTTGCGAGTAAAGCAGCGTTCTCATCTGTACTGTTCTCAGCAGGCTTTTCTTCTTTAACTTCGCTCTCATTTTGAACCTCTGCCATTGGGTCAAGAAGCTCAACCGAAGTTTCAAACTTGGGCATTGGAGCGGTTTTACCTTCTTCTACATTTTTGAGACCTTTCGCATTGTAGAACTGTTCCTCAAACTTCTGTGCATTATATCGCCTGTCCTCGTCAATGATATGGCTGTAAACATCAGCAACCATGTCCATTCGGGCGTGTCCTGAGTCGCCCTGAACCGATTTCATATCGCCACCGTTCCATTTCAGCTTGTAGGTTATACTTGCGTGACGGAAGCTGTGGAACACAACATCAGGTAAGTCGTTGTCCTGTATCAGCTTTTTCAAAGCACGGTTGATTACCTGACCTTCCATCGGTCTGCCGGACGAATGGCAGAATACCAAGTTATAATCCAAATACTCATCACCGAACAGCTCTTTCATTTCGTCAATCTGCTTTTTTCTCTCCAATAGCATTTGGGCTACGGTTGACGGCAAGAAGATTTTTCTCACGCTGGTTTTGGTTTTTGGTGTTTTCAAAACAAGTGAAGTTTGCGTATTTGACAGAGTTCTCGGAAAGACACGGATAATGTCCTTGTTATCAAGCACCTCCATTACATCTCTGTTTACTCGCTGAAGCTCCTTATCTACATAAATGGAAGCGTTGTTTTCTCTCAGGCTTTCCTCCGATATATCAATGCAGTCCCAAGTAAGTCCGAGCATTTCGCCCATACGGAGAGAACAGGCAAAGGATAAATTGATGGCTAATGCGAGAATATCATCATCGCACACTTCAAGAGCGTGCATAAGTGTTTCTGCTGTCCAAATCTCTCGTTTCTGATGTTCCTCTTTCGGGAGAGTTGCATTAAGAACGGGGTTTCTTGTCATCAACTCCCATTTTACTGCCTGATTAAAGGCACTCCTTAAAAACTTATGGATTTCTCTTACGGTATGTACGGTCAGGTACTCATTCTTTGGCTTTTTATTCTGTACCACTTTGGTCTTAACTTTCAAAAGGCTCTGATAGAATTTATCCATAAGTCTCGGAGTCAGTTCATCAAGTTTCACATCGCCGATAAGTGGAATGATGTAATTATACATAAGTCCTTTCTTTGAACGGTAGGTTGACATTGCCCAGTTATTTACTCCGTACACGGAGCAGTATTCTTCAAGCAAATCCGCCACAGTCGTAGCAGTAGGAACGATGAATGTACCGCTTTGCTGTTCAAACTCAATTTGAGTCTTTCTCTTTTTAGCGTCTGCGTTTGTATCAAAGGTTTCCCATTTTTGATGTTGGTTTCCGTCATCGTCTTTGTAGGTATAAACGACAGAATCCGTGTTAAGCTCAATATGAGTATTCATTGCCGTTTTCTTTTTTACTGCCGTTATAGCGGCAACAACGACCGTAGGACTGCTTTCATTTAAGCGATTGGTTTGAACTACAAGAACCGGTCTCATTCCCGATTGCACACTGCCGTTTGTAACCCCCAAGTCGCAGTAATAAATATCGCCCCATCTGACATTCTTAAATTCTTTTTCTTTCATATGTAAATCCTCACTTTCGATTATTCTGAGGTAATTCATATCCGGATTAGAATTAACCCCTTCACTTGTTTGAAATGGGAGAGCGTTTTTGGGGGTGTTTTAGAAAAATTTTCTCAACTTTTTTATTGCACTGTTTACCGATTCCCTTACAGAAGTAAAATCGACTCCTTCTTCATCTGCGATTTTTTCAAGTGTTTTGTTGTAGAAGAAATACTTAAAAACTCTGCGTTTCTGTGTTTCGCTTAAGTAACACAAAACCTCCCGAAGTCGCTTAATATTGTCTTTCAGCATAATTTCTTCTATTGGGTCTGTATCGACTGCCAATTCCGGATGATGTACTTCAAATTCTCCGTCATTGATGTCAAATGCGTGTCCGAAAAGAAGCCTTCTCATTCTTTCTCTTGCTTCGTAGTTCTGATACTCCGTTATCACTTCGCCCTGAGCCATAGAAAGCAGAATGAACGGGGTGTACCGGCGGATAACATCAGGGTATTTAACCCACAGTTCTTCTTCCGCCAGTTCTGTTACAATCGCCCATTTCTCCGTGCCGGTATAACCGTGGTATTCATACCGAAGATTGATGAGCTTGCAGTCGTTCGCAAATAATAATTCCTGTTGTTCTAATGTAAGTTTTGTCATTGTCGTAATCTCCTTGAATTTGAATTTTTGAATTTGGTTGAAATCAAAAATTCGGAGATTACGGATACTTGGCGATATATGCCAGCCACTTATATGTCACGGTCTTGCTCCTTTCGGGAGCGACAAAAAAGCCGGACACCAAGAACATTAGGATATTTCTATCCCGTAATTCTCAGCGTCCGGCAATTTGATGACTCAGGAGCTTTCGCTCAAGGACTCGTGGCTCGGTACATCTGTCCGATATTTAATTGTTCGCTCTGTAATTGCTTCTTGTTAATCTGTACTTGACCGTTCCTTTGCGGAGGGACAGGTCAACCTCTACTACTCTGTGGCAGTTCGGGCATTTCAGTTCAATCACGCCTGTGGTCATTGTTACCTTGTCGAAAATACGCCA